>CADAVI010000042.1 GCA_902791295.1 uncultured Bacteroidales bacterium
GGATGATGGGCCACCACCATGTTGCAGCCCAAATCAATGGCTTCGCGGAGCACTTCCTCCGTGACGTCCAGACACAATAATGCCCCTGAAACCTCCGCCTCCGTCAATCCGCATTGCAGTCCGGCATTGTCGTAGCTCTCCTGCAAGGGCAAAGGCGCGAAATGTTCAAGGGCCTCAATGACTTCCCTTACCTTCACTCGCACGTGAATTTTATTATTTCGGTGCAAAAGTACAAAAAAATTAAGTGTTACCCACCTCCGCAGCGCTCTTTTTTCCCTTATTTGCGATTTTTTAACTACTTTTGCGCTGTGTTTTGCGCATGTACGCACACACATATAATAAAAGAACACGCATTGATGAGACGACTGCCGGCAGAATGGGAACCACAGGAGGCCATCCTCCTCACATGGCCGCACGCCGCCACCGACTGGCACGACAGCCTTGAAGAGGTGACCGCATGCTACGTCCGACTGGCCCGTGAGATTGTCCGCCGCGAAGCGCTCTGGATTGTGACTCCGGAGCCCGAGCGCGTGAAAGCGCTCATGGGCGAAGAGAACATCCGCTACTTTGAATGCCCCACCAACGACACCTGGGCGCGCGACCACGCCTTCATCTCCGTCATGGACAACGGGGAGCGCCGGCTGCTCGACTTCCGCTTCAACGCCTGGGGCGGGAAGTTTGAGGCCGCGCTCGACAACGCCGTCAACCGCCGCATCGCCGACGGCATCCGGGGCGTGTATGAGGACCACCTCGACCTGGAGCTGGAGGGCGGCAGCATCGAGTCGGACGGGCGCGGCACCATCCTGACCACCGTGCGCTGCAACCTCAACCCCAACCGCCGCACGAGCGCATTCTCTGGCTCAGGAACGGCGGGCTGGAGCACGACGACACCGACGGCCACATCGACACACTGGCGCGCCTGGCGCCCGACGACACCATCGTTTACGGCGAGGGCGACGAGGCGCTGCTCCGCGAGCTGCAGACGCTGCGCACCACGGAAGGGAAGCCTTACCGCCTGGTGGGCATCCCGCCCTACCACGTCAACTTCCTCATCATGAACGGCGCCGTGCTCGTGCCTTTCTACGACAGCGCAGAGGACAACGAACGGGCCCGCAGGGCGCTCCAAGGCGTCTTCCCCGGGCGCGAGATTGTCGGCATCGACTGCCGCATCCTGCTCACCCAGAACGGCAGCCTGCACTGCTCCACCATGCAGTTTCCCGCCATCGANCGCCGCGTGAGCCGCGAAGGCGCCCGCCTCGTGGTGTTGCAGGAGCTGCACAACACGCTCTACTTCTGCCAGACCGAGTCGGTGGACGCCTGCGCCCTGGCCGAGCCCGTGCCCGGCCCCTCGACGGACTTCTACGGCGCCCTGGCCCGCGAATGCGGCGTGGTGCTCGTCACGTCGCTCTTCGAGAGACGCGCCGCCGGGCTTTACCACAACACGGCCGTCGTCTTCGAGGCGGACGGCACCATCGCGGGGCGCTACCGCAAGATGCACATCCCCGACGACCCGGCCTACTACGAGAAGTTCTACTTCACGCCCGGCGACCTCGGCTTCGAGCCCGTCGACACCTCCGTGGGCCGGCTTGGCGTGCAGGTGTGCTGGGACCAGTGGTATCCCGAAGGCGCACGCCTCATGGCGCTGCGCGGCGCCCAGCTGCTCATCTACCCCACCGCCATCGGCTACGAGAGCAGCGACACGCCCGAAGAGCAGGAGCGGCAGCGCACGGCCTGGCAGACGGTGCAGCGCGGCCACGCCGTGGCCAATGGGCTCCCCGTCGTTGCCGTGAACCGCTGCGGCCACGAGCCCGACCCCTCCGGCCAGACGGGCGGCATCCTCTTCTGGGGCAGCAGCTTTGTGGCCGGCCCGCAGGGCGAGATGCTCTACGAGGCGCCGCAGGGCGAAGAGGCCTGCGCCGTGGTGGATATCGACCTGGAGCGCAGCGAGCAGGTGCGCCGCTGGTGGCCCTTCCTGCGCGACCGCCGCATCGAAGCCTTCGGGGGGCTCACCTCCCGCTTTCTTGACGACTGAATAAAAACAACAATCCCTCTATACTAACAAGAGACTATGTCCAGCAGCATCCGATTTCGCATTGTAGGAGAGGCTTTCAGGAAGAAGGCCATCGAAATCCCCAACCGCAAAGAACGTCCCAGCGAGTTTTTCGCCAAATATGTATTCAACCGCGAAAAGATGTCGCGCTATCTGCCCGAAGACGTCTTCCGCAAGATGTGCGACGTGATTGACAACGGCACCACGCTCGACCTGGCCACTGCCGACGCCGTGGCCGCCGGCATGAAGCAGTGGGCCATGGAGCTCGGCGTGACCCATTGCACCCACTGGTTCCAGCCCCTCACCGAAGGTACCGCCGAGAAGCACGACGGCTTCGTGGAGCACGACGGCAAAGGCGGCCTCGTGGAGGAGTTCACGGGCAAGCAGCTCGTGCAGCAGGAGCCCGACGCCTCGTCCTTCCCCTCGGGCGGCATCCGCTCCACCTTCGAGGCCCGCGGCTATTCGGCCTGGGACCCCGCCTCCCCCGTGTTCGTCATCGGCGACACGCTGATGATTCCCACCGTGTTCATCTCCTACACGGGCGAAGCGCTCGACTACAAGGCGCCCCTCAAGAAAGCCATCAAGGCCGTGGACAAGGCCGCCACACAGGTGGCCCGCTACTTCTACCCCGACGTCAACAAGGTCATCTCCAACCTGGGCTGGGAACAGGAATACTTCCTCATGGACGAAGGGCTCTACGGCGCCCGCCCCGACATGCTGCTCACCGGACGCACCCTCATGGGCCACTCCAGCGCCAAGGACCAGCAGATGGACGACCACTACTTCGGCGCCATCCCCGAGCGCGTGGCCGCCTTCATGAAGGACCTCGAAATCCAGGCGCTCGAACTGGGCATCCCCTGCAAGACGCGCCACAACGAGGTGGCCCCCAACCAGTTTGAGCTGGCCCCCATCTTCGAGGAGACCAACCTCGCCGTGGACCACAACATGCTCATCATGAGCCTCATGCAGAAGGTAGCCCACAAGCACGGCTTCCGCTGCCTGCTCCACGAGAAGCCCTTCAAGGGCATCAACGGCAGCGGCAAGCACAACAACTGGAGCCTGGCCACCGACACGGGCATCCTGCTCCACGGCCCCGGCAAGACGGCGACGGACAACCTGCGCTTCATCGTGTTCATCGTGGAGACCCTCATGGCCGTCTATAAGCACAACGCCCTGCTGAAGGCCTCCATCATCTCGGCCACCAACGCCCATCGCTTAGGCGGCAACGAGGCGCCTCCCACCATCGTGTCGGCCTTCCTCGGCGCCCAGCTCACGGAGGTGCTCAACCGGCTGGAGGAGAGCGATGACGACAACATCTTCAACCTTTCCGGCAAGCAGGCCCTCCTGCTCGACATACCGCAGATTCCGCAACTGTCGCGCGACAACACCGACCGCAACCGCACCTCGCCCTTCGCCTTCACGGGCAACCGTTTTGAGTTCCGCGCCGTGGGCAGCCAGGCCAACTGCGCCGCCGCCATGATAGTGCTCAACACCGCCATGGCCGAAGCCCTCACCTGCTTCAAGGAGCGCGTGGACCGCCTCATCGCCGAAGGCACGGAGCAGACGAAAGCCATCATCCGCGTGCTGCGCGAGGACATCCGCACCTGCAAGCCCATCCGCTTCGACGGCAACGGCTACAGCCAGGAATGGCAGGAAGAAGCCCGCCGCCGCGGGCTCGACACCGAGACCTCCGCGCCGCTCATGCTCGACCACTACCTCGACCCCGAGACCGTGGCCATGTTCGGCCGCCAGCACGTGATGACCGAGGCCGAACTGCGCGCCCGCACCGAAATCAAGCTTGAGACCTACATCAAGAAGATACAGATCGAGGCCCGCATCTTCGGCGACCTCTGCCTGAACCACATCATCCCCGTGGCCACGCGCTATCAGAGCCAGCTCATCGAAAACGTGAGCCGCCTCTCCTCCGTCTTCTCCCCCTCGGAGGTGAAGGCGCTCAGCGCCAACAACATCCTGCTCATCAAGGACATCTCGGAGCACTCGGCCTACATCACGGAAAACGTGCAGCGCCTCATCGACGCCCGCAAGGTGGCCAACCGCATGGACGACGTCCACGAGAAGGCCGTGGCCTATCACGACAACGTGGCGCCGCTCATTGAAATGATACGACGCCACGTGGACAAACTTGAACTTATCGTCGATGACGAGCTCTGGCCCCTGCCCAAATACAGGGAGATGCTCTTTATCCGTTAGTTGCTGAACGCCAGCGCTTCGTCCGAAGCCACACTGACCTTGACGGGACGTGTCTTGTCCACGCTGCCCGAGAGCAGGGCCTTCGAGAGGTCGTTGAGCAGATAGTGCTGCAGCGCTCTCTTCACGGGACGTGCTCCGAAGGCGGGGTCGTAGCCCTTTCCGGCCAGGAAGTCCGTCACCTCGTCGGGCACCTCCAGCGTGATCTGACTCTCCTCCATGCGCTTGCGGAGCGTGGCCAGCTGCAGCCGGACGATGGCCTTCACCTGGTCGCGGCTGAGCGACTCGAAGGTGATGATTTCGTCCACACGGTTGAGGAATTCCGGGCGCACGGTCTGGAAGAGCTGTTCGCGCGTGTAGTTGGAGGTCATGATGATGATCGTGTTCTTGAAGTTGACGGTGCGGCCCTTGGAGTCGGTCAGACGTCCGTCGTCGAGCACCTGCAGCAGCGTGTTGAACACGTCGGGATGCGCCTTCTCTATCTCATCGAAGAGCACCACGCTGTAGGGCTTCCTGCGCACGGCCTCGGTGAGTTGTCCGCCCTCGTCGTAGCCCACGTAGCCTGGAGGGGCGCCGATGAGCCGCGTCACGGAGAACTTCTCCTGATACTCCGACATGTCGATACGCGTCATCATGCTCTCGTCGTCGAAGAGCGTCTCGGCCAGGGCGCGCGCCAGTTCGGTCTTGCCCACGCCGGTGGTGCCCAGGAAGATGAAGCTGCCGATGGGGCGCTTGGGGTCCTGCAGGCCGGCACGGCTGCGGCGCACGGCGTCGGCCACGGCGTGTATGGCCTCTTCCTGCCCGATGACACGCTTGTGGAGTTCGTCCTCCAGCGCCAGGAGTTTCTCGCGCTCCGACTGCATCATCTTGGCCACGGGGATGCCCGTCCAACGGCTCACGACGTCGGCGATGTCGTCGGGCGTCACCTCCTCCTTGAGCAGCGGCGAACCTGCAGCGGAAGCCTGCTGCGAGGCGGCGATGGCCTTCTCCAGTTCGGGCAGTTTCGAGTAGCGTATCTCGGCCACGCGGGCATAGTCGCCCTCGCGCTCCCGTTGGTCGGCCTCCTGACGGAGGGCGGCCATCCGGTCTTTGAGCCCCTGCACGCGGTTGGCCTCCTGCTTCTCCTGCTCCCACTGCTGGCGCATCCTGCCCTCTTCCTTCTTGAGGGCATCGATGTCGGCCTCCAGTTTCTTCAGCTTCACCTCGTCCTTCTCGCGCTTGATGGCCTCGCGCTCGATCTCAAGCTGGCGCAGACGCCGCGTGAGTTCGTCGAGCTCCTCGGGCACGCTGTCGCGCTCCATGCGCAGTTTGGCGGCGGCCTCGTCCATCAGGTCGATGGCCTTGTCGGGGAGGAAGCGTTCGGTGATGTAGCGGTGGGACAGCGTCACGGCGGCAATGATGGCATCGTCCTGGATGCGCACGCGGTGGTGCTGCTCGTAGCGCTCCTTCAGTCCGCGCAGGATGCTGATGCTCGCCATCGTGTCGGGCTCATCCACCATGACGGTCTGGAAGCGTCGCTCCAGGGCCTTGTCCTTCTCAAAATACTTTTGGTATTCGTCGAGCGTGGTGGCGCCGATGGAGCGCAACTCGCCGCGCGCCAGGGCCGGCTTCAGGATGTTGGCGGCATCCATGGCGCCCTGCGTCTGGCCGGCGCCCACGAGGGTGTGAATCTCGTCGATGAAGAGGATGATGTTGCCTTCCGACTCCACCACTTCCTTCACCACCTTCTTGAGTCGCTCCTCAAACTCGCCCTGATATTTGGCGCCGGCAATCAGCGCGCCCATGTCGAGGCTGTAGAGTTGCTTGTTCTTCAGGTTTTCGGGCACGTCGCCGCGCAGTATTCTGTGGGCCAGTCCCTCCACGATGGCGGTCTTGCCGGTGCCGGGCTCGCCGATGAGCACGGGGTTGTTCTTGGTGCGTCGCGAGAGGATTTGCAGCACGCGCCGTATCTCCTCATCGCGCCCGATCACGGGGTCGAGCTTGCCCTTGCGCGCCTCGTCCACGAGGTTGCGGGCATAGAGCTCCAGGGCCTTCTGCTCCTGCTGTTGGTTGTTCATTGGATTCATCATAGTTGTCGGTGGTTTATTTGGTTTGTGTTTTCACCCACCCTGTGCAGCAAACAGCGTGCTACGACGCCCCGGGGAGACAATCTGTCCCCTTTTGCGTCATTTTGTCCGAAAGCCGCGCGCGGGAAGACATAGAATCGCAGGCGGGCGAAAAACAAAAGATAACTTATATTTTTCAAAAGATAACTTAGATAATTCCAAAAAATGTGTTATCTTTGCACCACCATGAAAAAACTGCTGCTGACACTCACGCTGGCCCTCACGGCCTTTGCCACGACCGAAGCCGCCCTGAAGGCGGGAACGGACTACTACATCTGGCTGAATATCTACGAGAAACTGCTGGGCCCGAACGAAGCCGGCACCGGGCCGGCGCTGTCGGCCTACGGCACGAAGCCGGACGGCTATGTCTTCACGGCCGAAGATGCGGGCAAGGAGGGCTATGTGCTGCTCCGACAGAAAAGCAGCGGAAAGTATCTGGCCGCCAGTTCGGCCAACAGCTGGAGTATGACGCTGGAGGCGAAATCCACCGACGACCGCTTCTGCTGGCAGGCCGACGAGGGCACGTATGTGTACCTTATTAATAAAAAGAACGGCCAATACGCCGGCATAGACGGGGCGCAGAAGTCGAAAGACTACGTCAGCGTCTTCTACGACAAGCGCAAGGGCAGCCACGCCCAGTTCTCCGTCATCCCCGCCACGGGCAACAGCTGGGACGAGGCCCGCGAGGCCTACCGCTCGGAGGAGTACACCAACGCCCAGGGCGTCCGGGAGGTGGACTACTGCCTGCTGAAGGGGAAAGACCTCGACTGCAGCGACGCCGTGGACATCCACCTCACCGCCAACGACACGCCCATGAGCGCCGCCACGGTGAACCTGGGGAGCGAGCGCACCTGGCTCATCTTCGACAACATCGTGCCGAGCCGGGTGGTCGGCAGCTACCTCAAATACGTCAGGATTAAAGGACAGACGGCCCAAAACGGCGTCAACTGCCGCGTGGCCATCTACCTGAACGGCGCCGCCGTGATACCCCTGCCGGCGCAGGACCCGATGGCGTGCGAAGGCACGGCAGGCAGCTTCACGCTGACAGCGGGCAACCACAGCGACCTGGGCGGGCGGAGCAACACGATGACCTCCTTCGTGCTGCGGCGCGGCTACATGGCCACACTGGCCTCGGGCACCGGGGGCAGCGGACACAGCCGCGTGTATGTCGCCGACCATGCCGACCTGGAAGTCACCCTGCCCCAGTCGCTCGACCGGCGCGTCTCCTCGGTCAACATCAAGCCCTGGCAATACGTCTCGAAAAAAGGATGGGCCGACACCGGCGGCGCCACCAAAGGGCCGCAGCTGAGAGCCACGTGGTATTGGACATGGAGCGCCGGCTACAACTCCACCGCCGACATGGAATACGTACCCTGCCGCCAGCACCTCTACTGGCCCTCCGCCGGCGAGGTGAACGGCAAGACGGCGACGGCATCGATGTCGCTCAACGAACCCGAGCACGCAGAGCAGCACACCGGCAGCATCTGCTCGTGCGGCGGCACCATCGACGCATGGTCGGCCTACAGGCTGAACAGCGACTTCCAGGGCGGCGGCGGACGCATCGGTTCGCCCCAGCCCACCGACTTCGGCTATCTGACCACCTACTGCAACTACGCGGACCGGAACGACAACCACTCGCGCTGCGACTTCGTCGTGACCCACGCCTACTGGGACATCGGCAGCCGCGACGCCGACAGCTACGCCAAATACATGACCGACCAGTGCTGGACCGTCTGGAACAACACGGGACGCCCCGTGTGGCTGTCGGAGATGGAAGTGGGCGCCTCATGGCACAGCTCCACCCCGACGGTCATCAACAGCTACGACAAGGCGCGCTCCTATCTGCAGGCCCTGCTGACACGCCTGGAAGAGAGCAACTACATTGAACGCTACGCCATCTACAGTTTCGACTACTGGCGCAACTATATGTTCTACGACGACGGCACGCTCACGCCGGCCGGAGAAGTGTATCGCGACCACCGCGCCGGCTTCGCCTACCGCGCCGCATACACGAAAGAGCCCGCCTGGTGGGCGCCCGGAGTGAAGACGCCCACACTGGACTTTCGCGATAACGGCGACGGCACGCTGACCTTCCTCATCGGCAACGCCAACGGCGACGCCACGGAGCGGCTGACGCTGGAGCGCAAGGCGGAGGGCGGCGACTGGACGCCGCTGGCCGGGATGAACAGCCGCCCCGACTTCGAGAGCAACGCCACGGAGCTCACCGTGGCCCTGAGCGACATCAGGCGCGAGAGCGACGCCTTCCGCGTGAGCCTCACCACACTCTACGGCGGTTCGGCAAGCAGCCGGGAACTGAGGACCGGATACATCAGAAACCCCGACATACAGACCGACAGCAAAGACGCCGTGACGGGATGGACCTGCGAGCGCAGCGCCGCCAACGGCTACACCAAAGGCACGGGCGACACCTACCTGGAGGTGTGGACGCCGACGGCGGAAGTCATCGGCTTCGACTACCGTCAGGAACTCAGCGGGCTGCCCTCGGGCGTCTATACGCTGAAGGCCGTCTGCTTCAACTCGACGGACGGCGTGAGCGGCGCCGCCGTCAACGGCAACATGGGCCTCTACGCCCGGGCGGAAGGAACGGAATACTTTGCCCCCGTCACCGAAGACGGCGGGATAGACTACGGGCGCAAGACCGTGATTGACAAGATTGTGGTGCGCGACGGCACGATGCGCATCGGCATCAAAAATCAGGGCACGATGACCGCCCGCTGGGCCGGCGCCGACAACTTTGAGTTGCTCTGGCTGGGCAGCGAAGAAGACATCCTGGAAGCCGGGGGCGACCGCTTTATCGCCGAAGCCCGAAACAAGAGGGACGAGCAGCTGAAGGCCTCGTGGCCCGACGCCGAAGCGGACGGCAGGGACGCCTCCGCCCTCATCAAAAACACCGACTGCCTGCGCTCGGATCTCTACGGCTGGACGACGGAGAATCTGGGCACAACCAGCGGACAGGCCTGGGACGGCAACGGCAGCAACGCCTATTTCGACAAATACAGGGAGGGCAGCCTGACCTCGTCGATGACGCAGACGGTGGACTATCTGCCCGAAGGCGACTACACCGTGAGCGCCCTGGTGCGCTGCACGGCGGGACAGACGGTGACCGTGAAAGCCGTGCACCGGAAGGCGGACGGCAGCGAGGCCGTCTGTGAGCAGACCGTCACGGGCACCGGCGACAAGACCGTGGAGGGCAGCCCCTATGAGCGCGGCTGGCAGAAGGCGGAGCTGCCCACATTCACGGCCCGCAGCGGAGACAGGCTGACGGTCAGCGCCTCGCACAACGCACAGGTGACCTCATGGTGGAGCGCAGACCACTTCACCCTGACCTGGCACGAGGCCGGCACCACGGACATCCGCGAAAAGATGACGGAGAAAGAAGAGAAAAACGACGGTGTGCTGTATAACCTCAACGGCATGCGCGTGAGCCGCCCCGCCAAAGGCATCTACATCAGAAACGGAAAAAAGATACTGGTGCGCTGAGAGTCCGACGGGCAAAGCGCATCAAAGCGCCCTTACCACCGAGACCACTTCAAGACGGCGGCCATGCACGCGGAACTTCACCTCGCAACCGGCGAAGGTGAGGCCGTAGAGGCGCTCGGCATCGTCCTGATACTGAGGTCGCGGATCGGAAGCCAGCGCCTCGCGCAGCGCTTCCTGCTGCTCCCCGGAGAGCGCGTCAATCCCCTCGGGCATCACCACCTCCAAAGGCCGGCGGCTGCGCAAGACCTCCTCGGTGAAGCCGCCGCGCGCCCCGGGACGGGCGTCGGTGAACGGCAGATAGGGCTTCACATCGATGATGGGCGTGCCGTCCAGAAGGTCGGCGCCGGCCACATGGAGCACCGGACCGCGCGGCGTGTCGAGCTCCACGCGGAGCAGTTCCACGCAGGAGAGTCCGATGTGGTTGGGACGGAAGGGACTGCGCGTGGCAAACACCCCCATGCGGCGGTTGCCGCCGAGCATGGGCGGACGCACCGTGGGCGACCAGCCCTCCGCCCGGTCAAACAGCCACAGTAGCCACAGATGGGAGAAATCCTCCAGGCCGCGAAACGCCTCGCGCTGACGGAACTCCTTTTCAAACACCACGCACGCCTCCACCCGCGCGAGACCGCTCTGGCGGGGAATGCCGAACTTGCTCTGAAAGGGACTCTCTATGTGGGCAACGACAGTCACCGCGACATCAGATACTGCTTGAAGTCGGCGAACTGCTTAGACATGGGCACCGACTGCTTCTCGCCCTTCATGAAGGCCTGCAGGCGCTCGGGAATGGCGATGTCGGCGGAGAGGATGGCGTCCACCTTCTCCTTGAACTTGGCCGGATGGGCCGTCTCGCAGAAGAAGCCGGTCTCGCCCTCCCGCAAGCCCTCCTTCAGGGCCTGATAGCCGCAGGCGCCGTGGGGGTCGAGCGTGTAGCCCGTGTCGCGGTAGCACTCCTGCATGATGCGGGCAATGTCCTCATCCTTGTAGGTGGCGCCGGAGATGAGCGCCGTGACGGCCTCGTGGCTCTTGCCATAGAGGTCCCAGATGCGGGCGAAGTTGGAAGGATCGCCCACGTCCATGGCGTTGGCCAGCGTCTGCACGGAGGGGCGCGGACAATACTGCGCCGTCTGCAGGAACTGGAAGAAGACGTCGTTGGCGTTGTTGGCCGCGATGAAACGCTTGATTGGCAGCCCCATGCGGTGGCCGAAGAGGGCGGCACAGATGTTGCCGAAATTGCCCGAAGGCACGCAGCACACCAGCTGCTGCTCCAAGCCGAGGCGCTTCATCTGCGCATAGGCCCAGAAATAGTAGAACGCCTGGGGCAGGAAGCGCGCCACGTTGATGGAATTGGCCGACGTGAGGCGCATGCGGGCATTGAGTTCGGCGTCCATGAAGGCCGACTTCACCAGGGCCTGGCAGTCGTCGAAGACGCCGTCCACCTCGATGGCCGTGATGTTGCGGCCCAAAGTGGTGAACTGGCACTCCTGGATGGGCGACACCTTGCCCTTGGGATAGAGCACATAGACGCGGATGCCCTCCACGCCGAGGAAGCCGTTGGCTACGGCGCTGCCCGTGTCGCCGCTGGTGGCCACGAGGACGTTGACCTCCTTAGAGTCCTTAAGGTCTTTAATGAAATACTGCAGCAGGCGGGCCATGAAGCGCGCGCCCACATCCTTGAAGGCCAGCGTGGGGCCGTGGAAGAGTTCGAGGCTGTAGGTGCGGTCGGTGACGCGCACCACGGGGCAGTCGAACGACAGCGTGTCGCAGACAATCCGGTGGAGGGCATCCGCATCGACGTCCTCGCCGAAGAAGCTGTCGGCCACGGCGCAGGCCACCTCCTGAAACGTCATTCTGTCGCACTGCTCAAAGAACTCCCGGGGCAGCGGTTTGATGGTTTGGGGCATGTAGAGCCCGCGGTCTTCGGCCAGGCCCTTCACCACCGCTTTCTCGAGCGTGGCCAGGGGGGCTTGTCCGTTAGTGGAATAGTATTTCATCTGTATGGTTTCGTTGCTTTAAGTTTCTGATTACACCTGCATGAAGGCGTCGATAAATTGACGGCCCTCAAGCACGCCGTAGGCACCCTCCTTGGCGGCGTCTTCGTCGAAGATCTGAACGCTGTCGGGCGCAAGACCGGGCGCATAGACGGCAAAAGGAATGGGGTCGGCTGTGTGGGTGCGCAGGGCCACGGGCGTGGGATGGTCGGGCAGAAGCGCCACGGCCACCTTGTCGCCGAAGCGGCGCTCGGCGTCGGGCGACTGCGTGGCCTCCAGGACGGGGGCAATGAGGCGCTTGTCGAGATTTTCAATGGTGCGCAGCTTGAGGTCGCGGTCGCCGTCGTGGCCGGCCTCGTCGCTAGCCTCCACATGGACATAGACGAAGTCGTCGGTCTGCAGCGCCTCGATGGCGGCGCGGGCCTTGGCCTCGTAGTCGGTGTCCCACAGACCGGTGGCGCCGGGCACGTTGATGACCCGCAGGCCGGCATAGGTGCCGATGCCGCGAATGAGGTCCACGGCGGTTATCACGCTGCCGCGCCGTATCTGGGGATAAGTCTCCGTGAGCGGCGTCATCTGCGGACGGAAGCCCCCACCCCACGGCCAGATGCTGGAAGCCATGTCCATGCCCTTGCGGGCGCGCTCCCGATTGAGGGGATGCAGGGGCAGGAGTTCCTGACTGCGGCGGATGAGTTCGCCCAGGAGGCGGGCGGTGTCCTCCGCCTCGGGGCACTGCGCCTTGGGCAGTTTGTCGGCCCAGGTCTGCAGGGGCACGTCGTGGGGCGGCGTGCAGTCGAGGCGCTTGTCGCCCCCCTTAATCACCAGCAGATGACGGTATTGCACGCCGGTGTAGAAATGCACGCGGTCGTTGCCGAGCTCCTTCTCCAGATAGCGGATGAGCGTGTCGCCCTCCTCCGTCTCCAGACGGCCGCAGGAATGATTCTTCAGGATGTCGCCCTCCACGCAGATAAGGTTGCAGCGCAGGGCCAGGTCGCCCTCCTCCAACTGCACGCCGATGGAAGCGGCCTCCAAGGGGCCGCGCCCCTCATACACCTTATGCTGGTCGTAGCCCAGGATGCTGCTGTTGGCCACCTCGCTGCCGGGATGGAAGCCGTCGGGCACGGTCTTCAGGAGGCCGTTGCGGCCGTTGCGGGCCAGCCAGTCCATGTGGGGCACGTCGGCATGTTGCAGCAGGGTTTTCCCTCCGAGGTCGTCGCGGTGCCAATCGGCCATGCCGTCGCCGAGAATGATGATATGTTTCATACGCTTAAGCCAGACTCATGATGTCAGCAAACACACCGGCCGCAGTGACGGACGCGCCGGCACCGTAGCCCTGTATCAGCATGGGATATTCCTTGTAACGCTCCGTGGTGAGCAGGACGATGTTGTTGGAACCCTCGAGCACGTAGAACGAGTGGTCCTGCTCGAACTCCTCCAGCTGCACGCTGCCCTTGCCGTTCTCATAGCGGGCCACGAAGCGCCACACCTTGTGCTCGCGCTCCAGGCGCTGGCGGCGCGCCTCGAAGTCGGCGTCGAGCGACGGCAGGTTGGCCCAGAACTCCTCCATGGTGCCCTCGAAGAAACTCTTCGGGATGAAGAGGTTGGCCTCCACGTCCTCCTGATTGATTTTGTAGCCGGCCTCGCGCGTCAGGATGACCAGTTTGCGAATCACGTCCTTGCCGGAGAGGTCGATGCGGGGATCGGGCTCGCTGTAGCCCTCGGCCTTGGCCATCTCGACGGTCTTGGAGAAAGGCACGTCGGCGGCTATCTTGTTGAAGATGAAGTTGAGCGTGCCGGAGAGCACGGCCTCAATCTTGAGTATCTTGTCGCCGGAGTGGCGCAGGTCATTGATGGTGCGGATGATGGGCAGACCGGCGCCGACGTTGGTCTCGAAGAGGAACTTCACGCCGCGCTTCTGGGCCGTCTGCTTGAGGCGGCGGTAGTTCTCGTAGTCGCTGGAGGCGGCTATCTTGTTGGCGGCCACCACGTTGATGTTATGCTCGAGCAGTTCGCCGTAGAGCCCGGCCACGTCGGCCGAGGCGGTGCAGTCCACGAAGACGCTGTTGAAGATGTTCATGCCTATCACCTCGTCGCGCAGACGGCTGATGTCGCTCTTGGGGGCGCTCTTGAGACGCTCGCGCATGTTCTCCGTCAGAGTGATGCCGCTGCGGTCGAACAGAGCGTTGTGACCGCTGGCCACACCCACCACGTTGAGCAGCAGACCCTCCTCCTTCTTGAGCTTCTCCTGCTGCAGGCGTATCTGCTCCAGGAGCTGACCGCCCACGGTGCCCACGCCGCAGATGAAGAGGTTGAGCACCTGATACTCGGAGAGGAAGAACGAGTCGTGGATGGAGTTGAGCGCCTTGCGCAGGCTGTTCTCCTGGATGACGAAGGAAATATTGGTCTCGCTGGCGCCCTGGGCGCAGGCTATCACGCTGATGCCGCTGCGGCCGAGGGTGCTGAAGAGCTTGCCGGCAATGCCGGGCGTGCGCTTCATGTTCTCGCCCACGATGGCCACGGTGGCCAGTCCGCGCTCGGCCTTCATGCGGAACATGCGGCCGTCCTCAATCTCCTTGCGGAACTCCTCGTCGAGCACGCGGCAGGCCTCGTCCGTGTCGCTGTCCTGCACGCCGATGCTGGTGTTGTTCTCCGACGATGCCTGCGACACCATGAAGACCGAAATGCCGTGCTGGGCCAGGGAGGTGAAGATGCGCTGGTTCACACCTATCACGCCCACCATCGACAGACCGCTCACGGTGATGAGACTGGTGCCCTTGATGGAGGAGATGCCCTTGATGCTCTTGTGCTCGTCGGGCTGCACCTCCTGCCTGACGATGGTGCCCTGAGCCTCGGGGTTGAAGGTGTTCTTGATGAGGATGGGGATATTCTTGCGGCACACGGGGTATATCGTGGGGGGATAGACCACCTTGGCGCCGAAGTTGCACAGCTCCATGGCCTCCACATACGACAGCTCGGGAATGACGTAGGCCGAGGAAATCACCTTCGGGTCGGCCGTCATGAAGCCGTCCACGTCGGTCCAAATCTCCAGCACTTCGGCGTCGAGCGCCGCCGCGATGATGCTGGCCGTGTAGTCGCTGCCGCCGCGCCCGAGGTTGGTGATTTCGCCGCTCTCCACATCGGTGGAGATGAAGCCGCCCACGACGGCCACCTTGGGCAGAGCCCGGAACGTTTCCTTAATGAGCGCAACGCTGCAGTCCTGAGCCAGCACGTTGCGGCTGCCCTGCTTCGCCGTCTTGATAAAGCGGCGGGAGTCGTACCACTCGGCCCCGCTGATGAGGGCGGCCACGATGCGCGAGGAGATGCGCTCGCCGTAGGACACGATGGCGGCCTCCGTCTTGGGCGAGAGGTCGCGGATGAGATACACGCCCTGATAGATGCTCTTGAGTTCGTCAAAAAGTGCGTGCACCTCCTCTGCAAGGGCAGCACGGCGCTCCGGTGCAATGACGGCTTCAATCATGGCATCGTGGCGCCCGACCATCGCGCGGAACGACTCGGCATAAGTTCCGTCGCCGGAAACGGCCTGAGAGGACGTGCGAATGAGTTGGTCGGTGATGCCGCCCAGGGCGCTCACCACGACAATCACCGGCTCACGCTCGCCCTCCACGATGCGCTTCACGTTCGTTATGCTTTCCACGGAACCCACGCTGGTTCCGCCAAACTTCAGTACTTTCATTTTGTACGCAAATAATAAATTTCGAGCGCAAATTTACAAAAAAAATCCTACATAGACCTAAAAACACCCTGCAGCCGGTGGGCATCTCCCTTTTTTTTTGTATATTTGTGCTGAAAATAACAGCCTTCTTACAGGATAGAAATGAGGAAAAACATCATACTGGGCATTCTGCTCGCATTCTCTGCAGCCGGCATTTCTGCCCAGAACCCGAACCAAATGCCCAAAAAGGCGCAGACAATCAACCTCTCCGAACGTTGGGGCAACTACGAGCGCAGCCAGTATTTCGGCGTGCGTTTCGGTATGAACGTGTCGCAGCTAATGTTCTACGGCCCCGATGTGGACAACAGCAGCCGCGTGGGCTTCAACGGCGGACTGGTGGCCGGATTCATGCTCTCCAAGTCCACCCCCATCTTCATTGAGACGGGCCTGCTCTATCAGGGCAAAGGCGCCTACGTCAACAACAGCCGCGACGACCGGGTCACCATCAGACAACACTATCTGGAGATTCCCGCCGTCCTCAAATACAAAATACAGACGGGCATCGACCACTTCAAGGTGCAGCCCTTCCTCGGCATGTTCATGGCCTTCGGTGTGAGCGGAGAGACGCGCTTCTATGAGGCCGACCCCGCAAAATACGAAGTGGACAGCCACGGGCGCTACAAGCGCGACACCTTCAGCGACGGCGGACTGCGGGCTTTCGATGTCGGGCTGAAGATGGGCTGCGGACTGTCCGTGCGCAACTTCTATCTGGAACTGGGCTACAGCATCGGCCTGATGAATGCCGCACGCAACTCATTCACAGACTTCGGCTATGACAGCTTCGACAACAGCATCCACACCGGATGCTTCTCCACCACCCTCGGACTTGACTTCTGAACGCATCACGAATATCCTGTATATGAAACGACTTTTTACTCTTACCCTGCTGAGCCTCCAACTCGTCGCCGCAACGGCCCAGGTGCAGGCTTTCATGAAACTGTGGGACAACAAACACACCTACCCCCGCATCAACCAGATAGAGTTTCAGGGCGATGTGCCCACACTCGACAGCTATAACGCCATCTACGGCCACGGCGCCATGATGGAGAACGAATACTGGGGACTCCGCATCTATATGGACCACCGCCAGAGCATCGACCTCTACGGCAAGAGCGGACGCGACCTGGAACTGGACCGCACCAATTTCTACTCCACGCGCGAGGACTTGGCCAAAGGCCTCGGCTGCGACATTCTGTGGGCCGGACAGAGCGTGGCGGCCGGTTCGCTGCGCGGCTTCGTGCCCGAAGGCACCGACAGCGACGGACGCATGACGGGACACACCGTCTATGTGGACTCCGTTTCAGCCCGAGGACAACGCATCATGCGCGAGGGCCCCGACACCTGCGCCGTGATGGTGTGGGACCGCGACTGGATGTTCAACGGTCACAAAATCTATATGCAGCAGGTTTACTGCATGCGCAGCGGCAGCCGCGAACTTGAGGTGGACATCTATTTCAAGGGAGAGACGGAAGACGACCTCTTCGCCACCGGTGTGCAGAAACTCGAAATGGACAACATGGGCTTCATCGAGATGATGGGACGCCCCGATGTGGATCCCGGCAACGCCGCCATGCTGCTGGCCTCCTGGGGACGCAACGTGCCCGACAAGAATGCGCCCGACCTCATCGAAGGCGTGGGCATCGGTGTGAAGGTGCCTCTTCAATATGTAGTCACCACCATCGAGACCGGCATCGACTATCTGGCCGTGCTGCGCCCCATTAACCACCACATCAGCTACACCCTGTCCGTTTGCTCCCTGCGCGAAAAGGAGGGACCGAAGACGGCTGAAGATTGGTTCAACCTGCTCCGCAGATAACATTAAATAAATATAGGTAAATATCGCCATGTTTAAGACACACACGCTCCTCCCGCTTCTCGCCCTGACGCTCACCCTTCCCGCGCAGGCAGAAGAAGAAATCAACGACCAGAACACACCGCTTCATCTTCTGGCGCCCGACTACAAGATGCCCTACGGCGCCCTCAAGAGCGAGGATGTCAAAGCCACGCTCGACCGCATCTTCTCCTGGTGCAAAGAAGGCACCTTCCGCCTCGATTCCTACGAATGGGGCATCACCTATCAGGCCCTCATGCGCGCTGCGGAAGTGACGGGAGAGAAAAAGTACACCGACTATGTCAACAGCAGCCTCGACAGCGTCACCTCACGCCCTCTGCGCCGCCTCACGGCACTCGACGACTGCGGCACCGTCACCACCGCCATGATGAAGATGGACGGCAAAAAGGGAGGCCGCTTCGACAAATTCATCAAGCGCTACAACCACTTCATTTTTAAGGAGCAGTACAAGCTGCCCAACGGTATGTTCGCCCGCACACGCCCCCAACTCAACACCATCTGGCTGGACGACGTCTATATGGGCATTCCCGCCATCGCCGAATACGCCATCTGGGCCGGCGAGCCCAAGTCGTTCGACGCTGCAGCGGAGATGTTCTTCCGCTTCGTGGAGCGTATGTGGCGCCCCGAGAAGCGCATCTACCGTCACGGCTACGTGGAGGGACTGCGCCAGCAGCCGTCCTACTCCTGGGGCAGAGCCAACGGATGGGCGCTGCTGACCAACACCGAACTGCTCACCCTCCTGCCCAAGGAACATCCCCTGCGCCCGCGGCTCCTGGAGCAGTACCGCAAGCATGTGGACGGCCTCTGCGACCTGCAGAGCAGCGAAGGACTCTGGCACCAATTGCTCGACCGCAACGACTCCTATCTCGAGACTTCCTGCACCGCTATCTATTGCTACTGCATCGCCCGAGGCATCAACGAGGGCTGGATAGAAGGCATCACCTACGGCGGTGTGGCCCAGCTGGCCTGGCACGCACTCTCCACAAAGGTGGACGACAAAGGCCGCGTGCAGGGCACCTGTGTCGGCACGGGCATGGCCTTCGACCCGGCGTTCTACTACTACCGCCCCGTGTCGAGCGCAGCGGCTCACGGCTACGGCCCGGGCTGCCGCCGAGATGATAGAACTGCTCAAGCACTGGTATCCCCGCACCAACGACTCCGGTCTCCACTACTATTCCACCGAGCAGACCAATCCCGCGCCGCTCTTCTTCCTGACCCCCGACGGCAAGGGCGAATCCATCACCGAATGGTAAACGGCTATGTGGGAACGTCTCATTGAAGAAATCTGCTCGAAGGACGTGACCGTCATCGGCTCCGTCTTCAAGCTGATGCTCAGCCTCCTGTTGGGCGCCATCGTCGGCGTGGAGCGTCGCCAGAAGGGACAGGTGGCCGGCATGCGCACCTTCTCCCTCATCGCTATGGGCGCCACGATGGCCATGCTGGTGAGCATCTATATTCCGCAGGAGTATTTGGGATTGAAGAACGGCGACCCCGGACGCATTGCGGCACAGGTGATTTCCGGCATCGGTTTTCTCGGTGCCGGCGCCATCATACAGATGAAGGGCTCCGTGCGCGGACTCACCACGGCAGCCGGCATCTGGATGACGGCCTGCCTGGGACTCGCTGTCGGAGCCGGCATGTATCTCGTCTCTGTTGCGGCGTGCATCTTTATCCTGGCCGTTTACCGCATCCTGGAACTGATAGAAAAGGTGTTCCTCAAGAGCGCCGAACAAAAGATTGTGCGTTTGAAGGTGAATAAAATCGTCACCGACGGAACGCCTTATCGCGCATGTTTCCACGATTACAGGGTGCATATCTCCGATGAGTTCCTGCGCTACGACTACACGCAAGGCACCACCATCATCAACTTCATGGTGCGCTCCAAGGACGACACTGACTTCCTGGGACTCTTCGAGCGCATCCACAGCATGGGGGATATTCTGTCGCTCACGCTGACCAACGAAGTTAATAACTAAGACATCTTACGGCTCCCCTCATCGGGCACGGAAAGACATTCAATCCTTCCTCTAAAGGCCCTCTTCGCCCACTCAGCATGAGAGGGCAGAAAGCCTTATAACGCAAAAGGCCCTCTGAGATTGCTCTCTCTGAAAATCAAGAAAGCCTCCACATCTTTCGATGCAGAGGCTTTTTTGTAAAACGGCGGCTACCTACTCTCCCACGGGTGTGCAGTACCATCGGC
>CADAVI010000043.1 GCA_902791295.1 uncultured Bacteroidales bacterium
ATCGTAATAGGGGGATTTTTCTGTGGCGGGTTTGGGCTGCGAGATAAGTATCTTCTTAATCATTTCCTGTCTTGTTTTTTTACCGTTCGCGTCTAATTTACGTCACCGATTCGCAGATAAATAATAAGTGCCGGGATGACTTCAAGAGTGCAAAGGTATACAAAAAAATGCAAACAAGAGGTAATTTTTTTGAAAAAGATTGAATAGAGTTTGGAGTAGAGCCAAATTCGTGAGGAAATGAGACACAAAACCACCAATGTGCCCACCCAAATATTCATAATGCCAACAGATAACACTGTGGTGCAGCCTGCAATGAATGTGACGTTATCCGCCCAAAGAGAATAGAGTAGCGGGTGCTTTCTCTGTAAGTTTTTTTCGTTGGAAAAGAAAACCCAGTGAACAAAGCGCATCATGCAGTCTCGATAGAAATAATAAGCCGCCATCAACAGACAACAGTCCAGAATGGCAAGTTTCTGGTATATAAGACAATAGAGCATCAGGCCACCCGAAACAGAGAGAGAAAACAGCCATGGCCAGACATGCTGCTCGGGCAGGAAAATGTAAAACACAGGCAGCAGAACTGTCAGCAGAAAGAGACAGACGAAAAGCGGATCGTTGCCGGCTGCATAGAGAAGTGGTTCAAGTGCGTTCAAGGTTTCAGTTCACTGTTGATGATGCGAAGTGCCTCCTCCGGTGTGGCGACCACCTTCCAGACGATACACTTCTCGTCGCGCATGAAGTTCTCGCGTTTTGCCCGGCTGAGAAAGTTGAGGACGTCGTCCCAGTATCCGTCTGTGTTGACGATGATGATGGGCATGGAATAGATGCCGAGTTGTTTCCAACAAATCACTTCGGAGAGTTCCGCCAATGTGCCCGTTCCGCCTGCCATGACGACTGCGGCATCGGCCATTTCCGCCATTTTGCGCTGGCGCTGGTGCATGTCCTCGGTCTCAATGATTCGGGTGAGGCCTTTGTGGTGCCAATCGTTTTCTATCATGAAGGTGGGAATGATGCCGATTACTTCTCCTCCGGCTTCGAGACATCCGTCGCTTACGGCAGCCATCAGCCCCATGCTGCCGGCTCCGTTGATGACGGTGTATCCGTTTTGTGCCATGAGGCGACCCATGAGTCGGGCCGCATCATAGTATTTGGGTGCGATGGTGGCGCTGCTGGCGCAGTAGAAAGCTACGTTCATAGACCGAAACTCTCTTTGATACGATCCACGTAGTCGAGTTTTTCCCAAGTGAACAATTCCACCTGAACGGTCTTGCAGCCACCGTTATAATTGCTCTCGAATGTCTTGGTGACAACGCGCGGTTCGCGCCCCATATGCCCATAGGCTGCAGTTTCTTCGTAGATGGGGTTGCGCAGCTTCAGGCGCTGCTCAATCTGGTAGGGCGTGAGTGTGAAGAGTTCGTCGATTTTGGCCGCTATTTCGCTGTCGGAGAGTGCCACGTGAGCGCTACCGTAAGTGTTGACGTAAATGCTGACGGGACGGGCCACGCCGATGGCGTATGAGAGCTGCACCAGCATTTCGTCCGCAACACCTGCTGCCACCATGTTTTTGGCAATGTGGCGGGCGGCATATGCAGCGGAGCGATCGACCTTCGAGGGGTCCTTGCCCGAGAATGCGCCACCGCCGTGTGCACCCTTGCCGCCATAGGTGTCCACGATGATTTTGCGGCCGGTGAGTCCCGTGTCGCCGTGAGGCCCGCCAATCACAAACTTACCCGTGGGATTGACGTGATACGTGATGTCGGGATTGTCGAACAGTGCACTGATTTTTTTGTTCTTGATGCTTTCTTTGACGCGGGGAATCAGGATGTGGATGATGTCGTGGCGTATCTGCTGAAGCATGGCTTCATCGCTGTCAAACTCATCGTGCTGGGTAGAGAGCACAATGGTGTCGATGCGCAGAGGACAGTTGTCCTCTCCGTATTCAACCGTCACTTGGCTTTTGGCGTCCGGACGTAAATAAGTCATTTGACGACCTTCTTTTCGAATGGCGGCCAGTTCAATGAGCAGACGATTGGCCAAGTCGAGAGAAAGGGGCATATAATTCTCTGTCTCATTGGTGGCGTAGCCGAACATCATGCCCTGATCGCCGGCTCCCTGGTCTTCAAGTACAGCACGTTCAACGCCCTGATTGATGTCGGCGCTCTGCTCGTGAATGGCAGAGAGCACGCCGCAGGAATTGGCCTCGAACATATATTCGCTCTTGGTATAGCCGATGCGGGTGATGACTTCACGTGCAATGCGCTGCAAATCCACGTAGGCATTCGTTTTGACCTCGCCGGCCAATATAACTTGGCCCGTAGTCACCAACGTCTCGCAGGCAACTTTGGAATTGGGGTCAAAGGCCAACAGTTTATCCAGGACGGCGTCGCTGATTTGGTCGGCCACTTTGTCGGGATGTCCTTCCGACACACTTTCAGAGGTGAAGAGATACTTTTTCATACGTTTTTAGCATTTTTTCATGTGGTTGCAAGCAGTCAAATCTGTCCAGATGGCGTTTGTGTAATTTCTTTGAGAGGAATCATGACGAAGTCGCGTTCGTGCATGCGGGGATGCGGCAACGTGAGCTCCGGGGTATTGATTCGAATATCGTCATAAGAGAGCAGGTCGATGTCGATGGGACGGTCGCAATATCCGTTGTGGCTTTTGATTGTACGCCCCAGACGGCGCTCTATATCTTGTGTGATATGCAGACATTCCATCGGACAGAGTGTTGTCTCCACCTTGCAGGCGGCATTGAGGAAAAGGTGCTCGCTTTCATAGCCCCAGGGGTGTGTCTCGATGAAAGAAGACACGCGGACTACGGGGCCTATGTATTCACCGATGAGGCGAAGCGCCTCCTGAAGCTGGTGTTCCCTGTTGCCTAAATTGCTGCCTAAAGAGAGGTAGAGCTGATGCATCAGTCCTGTAAAATGAGCATGGCGTCGCCGAAGGTGCCGAAGCGGTAGCGGCGCTTGGGGTCGGTTTCGTTGTACTTAATCGCTTCTTTATAAGCCTTCATCACCAGATCGTAGCCGCCGAATGCGCATGAAAGCATCAATAGTGACGAATAGGGCAGATAGAAATTGGCAATCATGGCGTCGGCCATCTGAAAGTCGTAGGGCGGGAAGATGAATTTGTTGGTCCAACCGTCAAAAGGCTTGAGGCGCCCGTCGGCGCTGACGGCAGTCTCCAAAGCCCGTTGTACGGTGGTGCCGACAGCCACGATGCGGTGTCCGCTTTCTTTCGTCCGGTTGATGATGTCGCATGCCGTTTCGTTTACGTGCATTTCCTCGCTGTCCATTTTGTGTTTGGTGAGATCCTCCACATCGATTTCGCGGAAACAGCCCAATCCGCAATGCAGCGTAACGAATGCGGACTCGATGCCTTTGATTTCCATGATTTTCAGCATCTGCGGAGAAAAATGAAGGCCGGAGATAGGCGCCGTAACGGCCCCTTCGTTTTTAGCGTAAACGCACTGGAAGTCTTCCAAGTCTTCGGGCTCAGACGGGCGCTTGATAATCTCTCGGGGGAGAGGAGCTTCGCCCATGCTGTAGAGGATGCGCTTAAATTCGTCGTGCGGTCCGTCGTAGAGAAAACGCAGCGTACGACCGCGGCTGGTAGTGTTGTCAATCACCTCAGCGACAATTGACTGGTCTTCGCCGAAATATAATTTGTTGCCGATGCGGATTTTGCGAGCGGGATCAACCAACACGTCCCAAAGATTCTGGTTAGGATTCAATTCGCGAAGAAGAAAAACCTCAATCTTGGCTCCTGTCTTTTCTTTGTTGCCGTAGAGACGTGCGGGGAATACCTTGGTGTCGTTGAAGACAAAACAGTCCTTCTCATCGAAGAAATTGATGACGTCGCGAAACGATTCTCGATGCTCGATGACGCCGCTTTTAGCATGAATGACCATCAGGCGGCATTCGTCGCGATGGAAATAGGGTCGTTCTTCTCCTGGGGCGAAAGCCGAGGGATACTGTGCCAGACGGTCTTCAGGCAGTTTGTACTTGAATTGAGAGAGTTTCATATCGTTTTTTCAAATTGTTCTAAGGTGAGACACTGATCTACGCGATAGTTGCCGATGCGCGTGCGACGCAGGGCTGTCAGATGAGCGCCGGAGCAAAGGCTCTCGCCGATGTCGCGAGCTAAAGCTCGTATGTATGTGCCTTTGCTGCACACAATGCGCAGTTGGAGTTGCATGGTTTCCGGAGAGAAGTCCATAAGCTCGATTTCATCAATAACCAGACTTTTAGGCTTGAGTTCCACTTCTTTGCCTTTTCGGGCAAGATCGTAAGCGCGTTTGCCGTCTACTTTTACGGCGGAAAACACGGGAGGAATTTGTTCTATGTGACCGACAAACTTCGGCAGCGTCTCCTCAATGAGTGTGCGTGTGATGTGTTCTGTGGGATAAGTGGCGTCTATGGGCTTTTCAAGATCGAAGCTGGCTGTTGTGGCGCCTAATTGCAATGTGGCGATGTATTCTTTTGTGTCTGCTTGCAGAGTTTCAATGGTTTTGGTGGCTTTCCCCGTACAAATGAGCAGCACTCCGGTAGCCAAAGGATCCAAAGTGCCGGCGTGGCCCACTTTCAGTTTTTTCTCATGCAGATGCTGGCACAACATGTTGCGCACTTTGCTCACGAGTTGAAACGAGGTCCATGTCAGGGGCTTGTCGAAAGCGAGGACGACACCCTCCTTGTAATCCGTCAAATCAAAGAATAGATTAAAAGTCCGCTGCCGACGAGAGCGCAATACAGGCCGAACCACACGAGTTTGCCTTTTTTGACAAGAGAAATCATCCATTTGCAGGCTGCGCAGCCGCTGAGGAATGCAGCAAGGAATCCGATGGCAAGGGCGGTAAGCGAAATATTGCCTGTCGTAAGTTCTTCGGTGCCCTTCATGGCCTTGAGGATATCCAAAAGAGCTTCTCCCAAAATGGGTGGAATTACCATCAGGAAGGAGAACTCTGCGATGCGCTCTTTCTTACATCCGATGAGTTGACCGGTGGCAATGGTGCTGCCGCTTCTCGAGAGGCCGGGCATCACGGCAACGGCTTGCGCCAAACCGATGATGAAGGCTTCTTTCAGGCCGATGTTTTCTTTCTGTCGGGGACGGGCATAGTGGCTCATGATGAGCAGAGCTGCGGTGATGATGAGGCACAGTCCGACAATGGCCAGCCCGCTACCGAAGATTTCTTCAACAGTGTCTTTGAAAAACAGCCCCACGATGCCTACGGGTATCATGCTGACGAGAATGCACGCGGCATAACGGCGTTCCGGGCTCCACAAGGGGGCAGAGGTGTCAAAGATGCCAATCAGGATACGGGCAATTTCTTTCCGCAGGATGACAATGGTGGATAGAATCGTGGCGACGTGAACCGCTACCGTGAAGGTGAGATTTTCCTCTCCGTTCAGGCCGAAGAATGTGCCGCAGATGGTCAGATGCCCGCTGGACGAAACGGGCAAATATTCAGTGAGACCCTGAATGAGTCCCATAAGCAGGGCTTGGAATTCATTCATGATTATTGTGCTTCTTTATTGTGAAACATTATGCCGAAGATAATGCCGATGAAACCGATGAAGCATACAATCGGAGCGACCTTAATACGCATGGGGGAGAAAATATCTTCGTTGAAGGTCGTCTCGGTGCTGCCGCTGCCGGACATCAGAATAAAGCCAATGACAATGATTGCCATTGAAATGGCGAGGATGATGTAGTTGATTTTGTTGAATGCCATGTTACAGAGGCTTATATGTATATGGTTTACTTGTAAAGATTGGATTCGCGCATCCTCAAATAGTGGGTCACACTGACGTAGGTACAGATGAAAGTAATCGCCAACCCGAAGCTGACGACAACTGCCAGGGTAATCTCCACGTTATGCCATGTGAGGAAATCGGCCAGATCTGTTTCGTGGGTTCGCAGCCAGTCTACTCCGCCCACGATGGCAATGACGGCCAAAACGGAGGCCATCAAACCAATCCAAAGGCTTCTTAGGAGGAAAGGACGTCGGATGAAACTCCACCGGGCGCCTACAAGTTTCATGTTGTGGATGATGAAGCGGCGCGAATAAACACTTAGACGCACAGTGTTGTTGATGAGACTCAGGGAGATGATACATAAAAGGGCGGTGACGAAAAGCAGAACAAACGTGATGCGTTGCAGATTGCTGTTGAGTGTTTCCACCATGTCTTTTTGGTAAACGATGTCGGCTACGTCAACCTCTCTGCGCAATTCTTTGGTAATCCATTGCAGCGAATCACTGCACGCATAATCTGCCACCAAATGCAGTTCCATGGAGATGGAAAACGGGTTCGCACCCAAAAATTCGGTGGGATCCAACCCCATGGTCTCTATCTGTTCTTTGAGCGACTGCTCGCGGCTGATATAGTCCAAGTGTTTGATATAGGGCAGATGCTCCCAGCGTTCTTTGATGGCCAGACCCTTCTGGTTGTCTACGCCGTCTTTGAGCACAACGGTCACGGCGAGGTCTTCCCTTACTTCATCACGCAGTTGTTTGGCGGTAAGGACAAAAAGAACCAAGATTCCCAAAAGCACCAGTACCATGGTGGTGCTGATGGTGCTGGTCAAGGCCTGCCAGCGGAACCAATCCTTATTCCTCTTCATTATTGTCAGTGATTCTCTGTGATTACTTGTATACCCTTCAGCGTTGCAGAAGTACTTTCTGTGATTCGTACCATAATGCGTTGTCCGATGCGCAATTGCCCGCGATCGACTATGACAACACGGTTTTGCTCCGTCCGTCCGTATAGTTGTTCGCGACTGCGTTTGCTGGTTCCTTCCAAAAGAACATCGAAGGTTTTGCCGATGCATCGGGCATTTGATTCCGCTGACAACTTGTTTTGCAGGGCGATAAGTTCGTTCAAACGGCGTATTTTGGTTTCCTCCGGGATGTCATCGGGAAAATGCTTGGCGGCATAGGTTCCGGGGCGTTCGCTATATTTGAACATAAAAGCCGAGTCGTAGGCGCATGTCTTCATCAACGACAGGGACTGATGGTGATCCTCTTCCGTCTCGCCGGAATAGCCGACAAAGATGTCCGTGGACAGACCGCAATCCGGGATGATACGACGAATGGCCTCCACACGCTCGAGATACCATTCCCGGGTGTATTTCCGATTCATGCGCTTGAGCACTTCGTTCGATCCGCTTTGAACCGGCAGGTGAATATGACGGCATACATTGGGCTCTTCGGCTATGACGTGCAGTGTAGCATCACTCATGTCTTTCGGGTGGCTCGTTGTAAAACGTACCCTCATGGAGGGCACTGCGTGAGCAACCATTCTTAAAAGCCGGGGGAAATCCACATCGTCAAAGTGGTAGGAGTTTACGTTCTGCCCCAGTAGGGTGACTTCCTTATATCCTTTTTCCTCAAGGTCGCGGCATTCACGCAGGATGCTCTCAACGTCGCGACTGCGTTCGCGGCCTCTGGTATACGGCACGATGCAGTAATGGCAGAAATTGTTGCAACCTCTCATAATGCTGACAAAACCGCATATGCGTGTGCTGTGCAAGCGCTTCGGCACGATGTCGCGATAGGTTTCCAAGGTGGAAAGTTCTACATTCACGGCTCTGTGCCCGAGTTCTGCAGAAGCAAAAAGTTCAGGCAGCGAAAGATAACTGTCCGGTCCGCAAACGAGATCTGCTCCATGCCGGTCAATGAGTTCGTCCTTAACTCTTTCTGCCATGCAGCCAAGGACGCCGATGATAAGTTTTTTCTTGCGTTTCAGACTTTGAAGAAATTCCAATCGGGCATAGATTTTTTGTTCTGCGTTGTCGCGCACAGAACAAGTGTTCAGGAGGATAGCATCCGCTTCCTCCTGAATATCTGTGGTTTCATACCCGGCCTGCCCCATGATGCTCGCCACAACTTCACTGTCGGCGACATTCATTTGACATCCGTAAGTCTCGATGAAGAGTTTCTTCAATATCGTAGCAATATTAGGCGGTTATTGTAAGCCGTTCTTCATTTATTTGGGCTGCTTGCCGATATAGGCCAAAATGCCGCCGTCCACATAAAGGATGTGACCGTTTACTGCGTCGGAGGCGTGAGAGGCCAGGAACACGGCAGGGCCGCCCAGTTCGCTGGGATCCAGCCAACGTCCGGCAGGCGTCTTGGCGCAAATGAACGAATCGAAAGGATGGCGGCTGCCGTCCGGTTGACGCTCGCGCAGGGGAGCTGTCTGAGGAGTGGCAATGTAGCCCGGGCCGATACCGTTACACTGGATGTTATATCCGCCGTACTCGGAGCAGATGTTGCGGGTCAGCATTTTCAGACCGCCTTTGGCAGCAGCGTAGGCGCTCACAGTTTCTCGTCCCAATTCGGACATCATGGAGCAAATGTTGATGATTTTGCCTTCGCGACGCTCCATCATTTCGGGCAGCACAGCGGCACTCACGATATAGGGGGCAACCAGGTCAATGTCAATTACCTGCTGAAACTCCTCACGTTTCATCTCGTGCATGGGGATGCGCTTGATGATGCCGGCGTTGTTCACCAGAATATCAATCTGGCCCACTTCGTTATGAATTTTTTCAACCAGAGCTTTCACGCCCTTTTCATCGGTTACATCACATACATAGCCTTTTACGTTGGTGATGCCGGCTTCTTTATAGTTGTCCAAACCGCGCTGAAGGGCAGCCTCGTTGATATCGTTAAAGACGATGTTCTTTACGCCGGCAGCCACAAATGCTTTGGCGATGTTGAAACCAATACCGTAAGACGCGCCGGTAATCCAAGCGTTCTTACCTTCGAGAGAGAAAAGATTCATTGTTGTGATGCTTTAAGGTTAATTGTTTTTCTTTCGCGTAGTTGTTGGTTGGGCTATCCGGTTTCGAACCAGAACTAAGACGACCAAAATGTCTTGTGCTACCATTACACCATAGCCCAATCCAAATGCAAATCGTTGCCGAACCGGCATTCATTTGCGCCCGCAAAGATACGACAATTCTTAAGCGAATGCAAGAAATTAGTCGATTTTTATGCCTTAAATATCACTTTTTACTTAACGATGAGCAGATAGTACTTCTTTTTCCCTTGTTGAGCCAGCAGATATTTGCCGTCGAGCAGGTCATTCGTGGTGACTATCCGGTCAAAGGTCTGAAGTCTTTCCTTGTTGAGAGAGACGCCGCCGCCCTGGCAAAGTTTGCGCATTTCACCCTTCGAAGCAAAACACTGGGTTTCGCCGGCCAAAAGGTCTACGGCCTTGATGCCGTCGCCCTCGAGAAGATTGCGGTTGATTTCGAACTTTTCAACGCCGTCGAAAATGTCCAAAAGCGTCTTTTCATCGAGTTTTACGAGACTTTCTTTGGTGGCTTTGCCGAAGAGGATATTTGAAGCTTCCTGGGCCATCTCAAGGTTTTCTTTGCCATGCACCATGAGGGTCACTTCTTCAGCTAATTTCTTTTGCAGCACGCGGCGTCCGGGATCCTGCAGATGCTCTGCGACAAGTGCGTCAATTGTATCTTTGTCCAACGACGTGAAAATCTTGATGTAGCGTGCGGCATCCTCGTCGGAGACATTTAGCCAGAACTGGTAGAACTTATATGGTGTGGTACGCTTGGGATCAAGCCAGATGTTGCCACTTTCCGTCTTGCCGAATTTTTTGCCGTCACTCTTGGTGATGAGCGGGCAGGTCAGGGCGAAGGTTTCCACGTCGTTGCCCAACGTGCGACGGATGAGCTCTGTGCCGGTGGTCATGTTGCCCCACTGATCGTTACCACCCAGCTGGAGTTTCACACCGTAGTGCTGATAGAGATAGAGGAAGTCGTAACCTTGAAGCAACTGATAGGTGAACTCCGTGAAGCTTAGACCGTCTCGAGCTGTGCCGTTTAAACGCTGCTGCACGCTTTCCTTGGCCATCATGTAGTTCACCGTTATATGCTTGCCGACCTCGCGTGCAAAGTCAAGGAACGTGAAGTCTTTCATCCAATCGTAGTTGTTTACCATTACGGCAGCATTGGCTTCCTTGCTCTCAAAGTCGAGGAATTTGGCCACTTGTGCTTTGATACATTCCTGATTGTGGCGTAACGTTTCATCATTCAGCAGGTTGCGCTCCTGACTTTTGCCGGAGGGGTCGCCAATCATGCCCGTAGCACCACCCACAAGGATGATGGGCTTATGACCGCAGCGTTGCAGATGGCGCAGCATCATGATGCCGCACAGGTGTCCGATGTGCAGAGAGTCGGCCGTAGGGTCGGTGCCCAAATAGGCCGTTACCATTTCTTTTTGGAGCAATTCTTCCGTGCCGGGCATCATCTGAGCCAGCATTCCGCGCCATTTCAGTTCTTCTACAAAGTTTTTGATCATCGAATGATACAGATTTTCGTGTATTACTTCACTTCCCAAATGTCGTTGGTTTCAAGCAGTTCCGCGAAGGTATGATAGGGCTTTTTTGCCTTCACCTCTTCAATTTGAGCCTCTACGGCGTCGTTGTAGGTGGGAGCGTCCACGTCGCGAATCACACCCAAGGCGATGGGGAATCCGTCACCGTCACCCATGAGGGCCAGTTTCAGTTGCAGGGTGTTGTCCTGGCAGTGAGCGTCATGCACGAGAATATCGTCGCGTGTGATGCCGTTCTCGCCAATCTTCACCACCTTTAGGCCAAAGCCCTCCTGCATAATGCCATATTCGTTGTTTTCACCGAAGATAAGAGGCTCGCCGTGTTTCACATAAATGGCATTCTTGGCGCGTCCTTCCTTGGTGTAAACACTCTCGTGTGTACCGTTGTTGAAGATAACGCAGTTCTGCAGGATTTCACATACGGCGGCACCCTTGTGTGCCTGTGCGGCCTTAAGGATTTCCACGGTACCGGGAGCGTCTGTGGCCACGGCGCGGGCGAAGAAGTGTCCGCGTGCTCCGAAGCACAGCTCTGCGGGGCGGAAGGGGTCCTCCACTGTGCCGTAGGGCGAAGACTTGGAGACGAAACCGCGCGGTGAAGTGGGAGAATACTGCCCCTTGGTCAAACCGTAGATGCGGTTGTTCAGCAGAATCATGTTGATGTCAATGTTGCGGCGATTGGCGTGAATGAAGTGATTGCCGCCGATGGCCAGACCGTCACCGTCGCCGCTCACTTGCCATACAGTCAGGCGGGGATTGGCAACCTTACAGCCGGTGGCAATGGCTGCGGCGCGACCGTGAATGGTGTTCATGCCGTAGGTGGCCATATAGTGGGGTAGACGGCTGGAGCAGCCGATACCGGAGATAACCGCCGTCTCGTGGGGAGCAATGCCGATTTCGGCCATTGCTTTGTGGAGATTGGCCAGGAAGAAGTGGTCGCCGCAACCGGGACACCAGCGGGGCTGGCCTTTTTTGTAATCTGCAGACGTATATTGTGACATATCGCTTACTTGTTATAGATTTCTGTGAATGCGTTGACTAACTCCTCTACCACGAAGGGCTGTCCCTTGACCTGGTTGAATTGCTCGGGCACAAAGTTGTCCACCTTCATGCGCAACCAAGCGGCGAGCTGCCCCATGTTTTGCTCGGCTACCACCACTTTGGGATATTTCTTCATCACCTTTGCGGTGTTGGCGGGCAGGGGATTAATGTAGCGGAAGTGGGCCAAAGCCACTTTCTTGCCGCTGCGTATCATCTCCTCCGTGGCAGCGCGCAGATGGCCGTAGGTGCCGCCGAAGCCCACAATGAGCAACTCTGCATCGTCCTTACAGCCCTCCACATCAAGGTCGGGCACGGGGATGTTGGCAATCTTGGCAGCGCGTTTGCGTGTCATCAGGTCATGGTTGTCGGGTGCAGTTGAAATGGCTCCTGTCTTGTCATCCTTTTCCAAACCGCCCAGAATGTGAGTGAAGCCCTCGCGTCCGGGGACGGCCCAGTAGCGGGTGCCGTTTTCGGCACGCATATAGGGCGTCCATGTGCCCTTCATTTCCTCGGGCACATAAGGCGGGTTGATGGCGGGGTAATCTGCCAGATTGGGCAGTTTGAACGCGCCGCTGCCGTTGGCTACATAAGCATCCGTGAGCAAGACGACGGGGGTCATGTGCTCCAAAGCAATCTTGGAAGCCTCGTAAGCGGCATTGAAGCAGTCGGTGGGGCTCTTGGCGGCCATTACCGGCATGGGGCTTTCACCATTGCGGCCGAAAAGCGCCTGCAGCAGGTCGGTCTGCTCCGACTTGGTAGGCAGGCCCGTAGCTGGGCCGCCGCGCTGCACGTCGAGCACGACAAGAGGCAACTCCATGATGACGGCCAGGTTCATTGCTTCGCTCTTGAGACAGATGCCGGGGCCGGAAGTGGAAGTCACGGCCAAAGCGCCGGCAAAGCTGGCGCCCAAAGAGGAAGCGCAGCCGGCAATTTCGTCCTCACACTGCACGGTGGTGACGCCAAGTGACTTGTGCTTGGAGAGTTCGTGCAGCACGTCCGTAGCGGGCGTGATGGGGTAGGAACCCAGGTAAAGTTTCAGACCTGCTTTTTCGGCAGCGGCAATGAAGCCGTAAGCTGTAGCCTTGTTGCCCGTGATGTCCATATAGCGCCCGGGTACTTTGTTTCTGGTCTCGATATGGCGCACGTGAGCCACCGAAGAGTGGGTGTTGTGACCAAAGTCGTAACCGGCCTGCACCACCTTGATGTTGGCTTCGGCAACGGCGGGTTTCTTGGCAAATTTCTCACGCAGGAAGTTGGCCACAATATCCAAATCGCGGTCGAAGAGCCAGCATACCAGTCCGAGTGCGAACATGTTCCGGCACTTCATGATGCCCTTCACGTCGGTTTTGCCGTCTACGGTGAAGGCGGGGTCGCCTGTGAGACAGTCTTTCACCATCTGCGTCATGTTGCAGACCACCACCTGATCGGGATTCACGCCCAATTCACCCAAGTAGTCCTCTGTCTTGAATTGTGCTTTCTCCAAATCCTTCGGACCGAATGCCTCAGTGTCAATAATGATGGCGGCGCCCTTTTTGGCGTATTTGAGCTGGGTCTTGAGTGCTGCGGCATTCATAGCCACGAGCACGTCGCACTGATCGCCGGGGGTAAAAACTTCGCTGCTGCCGATGTGCACCTGGAATCCGCTCACGCCGGTCAGAGAACCTTGCGGGGCGCGGATGTCGGCGGGAAAGTCGGGGAAGGTTGAAATACTGTTGCCTACAGTGGCGGACACCGTGGAGAGGATGTTGCCGGCCAGTTGCATGCCGTCGCCGGAGTCGCCGGAGAAGCGAACAACCACATCAGTCTCTTCTGTGGGATTGGTGGGAGTGAAACTTTCTGCCATATCTTCTTTACCTTATATTAATACGTATGCGTGCAGGTTGGTGCACGCCGGTTTGTTTTCTTCTTTTTTTTGTACTCCCGCCGGGAATCGAACCCGGATCAAAGGTTTAGGAAACCTCCGTTCTATCCATTTAACTACAGGAGCATCCCGCTGTTTCTGCGGCCACTGACGACCGCAGAAACACGGAGGATTTATTCCTTGATGGTTTTACCCATTGTCACGTAGGCAGTGGGCACTGCCACGAAGATGGAGCTCAGAGTGCCGAACACCACACCCAGTATCATGGCGAAGGAGAAGCTGATGATGCTACCTGCGCCGCCGCCGAAGATGCCGATGAGGAAAATCACCAGCAACACAATGAAGGTGGATACGGAGGTGTTGATGGTACGGTTCAGGGTGCTGTTAACCGACTCGTTGAACAACTGCTGACGGTCGCGCTTGGGGAAGAGCGTGATGTTTTCACGGATACGGTCGAACACCACCACCTTGTCGTTGATGGAGTAGCCGATAGCCGTCAGAATAGCGCCGATGAAGGTCTGGTCAATCTCCAGCGAGAAGGGCAGGATGCCCCACAGGAGAGCATAAGCACCGAGAATCAGAATGATGTCGAAGCCCAAAGCCACGATGGCACCTACCGAGAAGGCTACGTTGCGGAAGCGGGCCAGGATGTAGATGAAGATGGCAATGAAGGCCAGGATGATACTGATAATGGCACCACGCGTGATATCCTCAGCCACCGAGGGACCTACCTTCTGCGAAGAGATGATGCTGCCGCCGGCGCGCTCGTCGCGGTTGATGAAGTTCTCCAGCGTGAGCCCGTCGGAGAGCACGCCGCCCTTCTTCAGAGCCTCGAAGAGCTTCTGCTCGATTTCGTGGTCCACTTCCAAACCGTCTTCTTCAATGCGATAGTTGGTGGACACGCGGATGGTCTTGCCTTCTGCACCCAGTGCAATGGCGCTGGTGGTGCTTTCAGGGAAGGCGTCGGCCAACACGCCGCGCACCTGCTCGGGCTCCACTTTATTTTCGAAAAGCACGATGAAGTTGCGGCCGCCGGTAAAGTCGATGCTCTTGGAGAAGCCGCGCACCACGATGCCGCCGATGGCGATGACAGCCAGCGTGAGGAATACAGTGAAACTCTTCTTGTAAGCATTCATGAACTTGTACTGCGGGTTCTTGAAGCTGACAGCTTGGCCGATGCTGCTGGTGAAGGTCAGGTCGAGCCACTTATCGCGTGCCAACATGGCGGCATATACCAAGCGTGTCAGGAACACAGCAGTGAAGAAGCTGACGATGATGCCGATGATCAGCGTCGTAGCGAAGCCCTGGATGGGGCCTGTGCCGAACTTGTAAAGGATGATACCGGTAATCAGACTCGTCAGGTTGGAGTCGAAGATGGCTGAGAAGGCGTTCTCGTAGCCGGCCTTCAGAGCTTCACGCACCTTCTTGCCTCCTTTCAGCTCTTCTTTGGTGCGCTCGTAAATGAGCACGTTGGCATCCACAGCCATACCCAAAGTCAGCACCATACCTGCGATACCGCTCATCGTCAGAGCAGCCTGGAAACTGGTGAGAATGCCTACGGTGAAGAAGAGGTTGAGCAACAGAGCACAGTTGGCTACCATACCGGGGATGAGGCCGTACATAGCCATCATGTAGAACATCAGCACGATGAAGGCGATGACACAACTCCAGATGCCCAGGCGGATGGACTCGGCACCCAGCGTGGGGCCGACGATTTCCTCACTCACGATTTTGGCCGGAGCGGGCATCTTGCCGCTCTTGAGCACGTTGGCCAGGTCGCGTGTGTCCTCAGTGGTGAAGTTGCCGGTGATCTGGCTGTTGCCGCCGGTGATTTCGCTCTGCACGGTGGGAGCGCTGTACACGTTGTTGTCCAGCACGATGGCCACACACTTATGCAGATTGGCTTTGGTCAGAGCAGCCCAACGGCGTGCGCCGTCCACGTTCATTTTCATGGAAACGCAGGGACGTCCGTTGTTGTCAAACTCGTCCTTGGCATCGGTCACGACGTCGCCTTCCAGAGGAGCGCGTCCGTTGCGCTCGGTGATGCGGATGGCGTAGAGCTCATAGACGTCGGCTGCAGCGCCTTCGCCCATGCCTTTGACGCCCCACTTGAGGCTGAGGTCGGAGGGCAGCACTTCCTTGGCTTCCGGGGTCTCCAGCAGGGCGCTGATGGCGTCCATGTCGCGCTTGGAGGCATAGCCTACGATGCAACCCATTTCCTGCTGAGCCACCTGCAGACGGGAGAGCAGGGGGTGCTGCTTGCGAAGCTGCTCGATGTCGTTCTCGCTCAGCTTGCTGCTGTTGTCCTCCTTGTTGCTCTTGCCCACGATGGCGGCCAGGCCGGCTTTGTCGGCGGGTTTGGTCTCGGCACTGTCAACGCTTTCCTCTGTCTGTTCGGCTACGGCAACGCTGTCGGACGTTTCCTCCAATGCGCCGCTGTTGGTGACGGAGGCCAGCTTCTGGTCGAGCTGGACGAGGAAGGGCACGATTTCACTCGTGCTGTAGGTCTCCCAAAACTCCAGATTGGCCGAGCCCTGAAGGAGCTTGCGCACACGCTCGGGCTCCTTGATGCCGGGCATCTCCACCATGATGCGACCCTCCTGACCCTCAAGAGCCTGGATGTTGGGCTGCACCACGCCGAAGCGGTCGATACGGGTGCGGAGCACGTTGTAAGAGTTGTCGATGGCACTCTTCACTTCGCTGCGCAGCACC
>CADAVI010000044.1 GCA_902791295.1 uncultured Bacteroidales bacterium
AGGCAGCGGCGGCGGTTATGTCTATGCTGCAGCCCGTGGTGATGAGGCATTGACTGATGCAAATCAGGCTTACGTCGGTAATACGTCGCTGACTATTGCCGGTGGTACGGTCTGGGGCAGTGCCTTTGGTGGCGGTCAGTCCGGTATCGTGAAAGGTAATGTTGACGTCGCTGTCAGCGGCGGTGTCGTCAAGAACGACGTCTATGGCGGCGGCGCCCTGGCCAACACCAATACGGATAACTGGAATGCTGCTACTGACAACTGGAGTGACACGAGCACTGACACCTATTATCCAGAAGTAAAGCATCTTAAGAGGTATGATCCAAATGATGATGATCCTGTGAGAAAAGAAGCAGAATATGCTGCTGCCTCTGAAGTTGGGGGCTATTATGAACGTTCAGGTGTTAGTCCTGATTATATCTATACAATAACATCTGACATAAAAGCAAAAAAAGCTGTCACCTATTATAAGAAACTTGATGCATTCTCGAATGTAGCTGCCAATGGAACGGCCAAGAAGACTACCGTCAGTCTGACTGGCGGCACCATCGGCAATGCATACGGTGGCGGTTTGGGACGCCTGGCCAGTGGCGACGATCCTGCGGCCGAAGGTTATCTGCCTGCTGTTGAAGCCATGGTGTATGGAGATATCTCTGTAACCGTCAATGGCACGAAGTTCACACAAGAAACAGCGCGTGTTGACGGTAAGGCGATTCCCGTAACGGGACGAGTTTTTGGATGTAACAACATCAATGGCACACCTAAGGGCAACGTGCTGGTACATGTGATGTCAACCCATCGTCTTGATGATGGAGAGCATGTAAAGAACCAGTTTGAGATTCAAGGTGTCTATGGTGGCGGCAACATGTCGCATTACGCACCCAAGACGTATGACAACACGACAGAATTCGGTCAGCATACAAAGGTGATTATTGATGGTTGTGACAACACCAGCATAGAAAGAGTTTATGGAGGTGGTAATGCTTCCGATGTGCCTTTCACAGATGTCACAATTGAGGGTTGTTTCCAGATTGGTTATGTCTTCGGTGGCGGTAATGGCGGTGATAAGATTAACAAAGGCGGCTCATGGATTGTCAATCCTGGCGCTAATGTTCTACCGGGCTATACCAACGTGGTTCTGCACGGTGGTACCATCGGTGAGGCTTTTGGAGGAAGCGACTCAAAGGGTAATAATGGTGGAACAGAATTAACAAGAAATGCACAAGGCGATTGTCCTTTGGTGACCAACAATATTTATGGCGCAAGTAAAGAAGCAGAGTCCGATTATGATGTTGTTCTTAATTTGGCAGGATGCGCAAACAGCGTAGTGGATAAAGTCTTTGGCGGTTCCTACAATGCAGATGTCAGAGGAAGTATCACCGTCAACATCTACAATGGAATCTACACCTCCATCTATGGCGGCAATGACCGACAAGGAACCATTGGTGGTGATATTACTATCAACGTGGAAGAGGTGGATGAATGTATGCCTATTATCATCCAGAACTTGGTTGGCGGTGGTAGTCTAGCAGACTATCCGGGTGTGGACAGTAACGGCAAACCTGCCAAGGCCTACAAGGGAGCACCATACCCGAGAGGTACTGCAGAGCACCCAGATTCTTACGTAGACTTCATCAGCGGCAACATTACCATCAACGTCAAGGCTGCAACCCGAATAGACAGGATATTCGGCGGTTGTGATAATGCGAGGGCAACAGGTACTACGACCGTCAATATCAATATGGTGAAGGGCAGTAAGGCTGGCGACGAATACACACTTCCTGCAGGCTACACCGGCAATGCAATTCCTAACCTTGTTGAAGGTCGTATCAAGGACGAAATCGGAACCATCGGTGATGTCTATGGCGGCGGTAACGAAGGTGATGTCGTTGGTAATTCAGTCGTCAACATTGGTACTGAACAAGATATTGACTTTACAAAAATAACAGATTCATCTGGTAATAGGCATTTCCCCGATCATCTTACACCTAATGACGCAGGCAAATATGATGTCTTTGGCGCTCATATTGACGGTGACGTCTTCGGTGGCGGTAACAAAGGTAATGTCACTGGCGATGCTACTGTAAATATTTGTACTGCTGATTATTCGGGAACCACAGGATTTGAAGGTGTTTCTATAGGTAAGAGCGTCTATGGCGGCGGTAGAGCTGCCGATGTGCTCAGTAACACATTCGTGACCATGTCGGGCGGTAAACGTACGGAAGTGGACGGAGCATACGTTTATGACGGCGTCTATGGCGGCGGCCTGCACGGCTCTGTGGGAACTGTCGCAACGAGGGCTCTTCCTGCAGGGCATCCAAGCCATGCAGGTTGCGTGCTTGGCAAACCGGAGACGTTTGCAGAAGGCACAGGTAAGTGTAAGGTGGTTATCAGCGGCGGACAGGTGGGCCCCGTGGAGGTGGCCACTCAGGGCATGCAGAAGGATGGCGGTCCTGTGGACGTAGGCTTCGTCTTCGGTGCCGGCCGCGGCGAGGTGGAAGACCCGGCTACCGACCCTGATGCCGACTTCCATTGCTATGTCAAAGAGACCGAGGTCATTATCAGGAACGGCTATGAATCCGGTTATGAGGACGGTGCTGCCGATTCCCTGAGTCATGTCACAAGCAAGCCACTCATCATGGCCTCTGTCTATGGCGGCGGTGAGAACGGCCGCGTGCGTGGCAACACGCTTGTGAAGATTTATGGCGGCCAGATTGGTTGCGGAGAGGGAGAATATAATGTTGACGGTTCGGGCACCCCCACAACGGGAAGAGCCTATACTGAGACACAATGGGAAACTGCGGCATCGGCTGTTGCCTCGGGGAATGCGGCAAGTATTGATGCTGCAGCCCTTGCCGAGTGTGCGGCATGGCAATATAAATCGCCATACCTGCCCTACGATCCCTTCTCAGGACAGGCTATAGGCGACGACGTCGGTTCGGGCGAGCATAACGAGTCCGGCATAAAAGGTACTGACGGCCACACCTACTACGGCAGCGTGTTCGGCGGCGGTTCGGGTTATTATCCCTATAAGCGTGCCGACGGTCATCACGACTGGCTGCGCTCTGCCGGCATGGTAGAAGGCAATACAAGGGTGTACATCAGCGGCGGTCACATCCTGACCAATGTCTATGGCGGAAACGAGACCACCGACGTGTTGGGCAAGTGTACGGTGAAGATGTCCGGCGGCACGATAGGCGTGCCCCGCACGTTGGCGCAGATAGCGGCTCATCCTGTCACCTGCTACCTCTTCGGTGCAGGCAAGGGCGACCAGCGCACTCACTTCAACACCTGGACCAATGTTCAGGAGACAGAAGTTGAGGTCTCCGGCGGCATCATCTTCGGTTCCGTCTTCGGAGGCGGTGAGGACGGTCACATTCTCGGCAATGCCACGGTGAACATCAGGGAAGGGGCCAGGATTGGCACCTGGGGCACTTCCTACGTGGACGGCAACGTCTTCGGCGGCGGTCGTGGCTTCAGCGGCGAGGCACTCACGGCGGGAACCGTGGGTGGCAATACCGATGTGAACATCGACGGTGGCCAGATGCTCGGCTCTGTCTATGGCGGCGGCCGTATGGCTTCAGTGGGTCTCTTCTTCACCAGTCCTACAAACGATAATTACGCGCAATTGCAAGACGGTGCTGCCTATGGCCACATCACCATCGACATCAGCGGCGGCACCATCGGAAAGGCTGGCGTGACCGGCGACGGTGCGGAGCACAGCGGTAACGTCTTTGGCGGTTCGATGGGACGTCTGACGTTGCTCGACAACACGACCATCAATCCGCTATGGCCGGAGTTGGCACAGGTGAAGGGAACGAATATCAATATCACCGGCGGCACCATCACCCGCAATGTCTATGGCGGCGGTGAGTATGGTACCGTTCGTGAAGATGCTGCCGTCACTGTTTCCGGTGGTACTGTCAGCGGCAACGTTTTTGGCGGCGGCTATGGCAGCGATGACTATGAGCATGCCACACCTATTGCAGTAAAGTGGAACAATACTACGATGCACTATGTCTATACACCTATGCAGTGGGCAGGTATGGTGGGCGGCAACACCACGGTCAGCGTCAGCGGGGGAACCGTTGGGCACAATGTCTATGGCGGCGGCGAGCTGGCCAGTGTGGGCATCATCGACTGCAGTGCCACGGAGAATCCCAGTGGCGATATTACTGCCATCGATGGTAAGACATACGCTTATAACACGATTGTCAAGCACACCGATCTTACAAACAGTTTTGCCCTCAGTTGGCCGTACCAATTTAAGTATGTGCCAAACAAACCAAATTCTGAAGAGAAAGGCGGCAAGGCAACGGTCACCATCACCGGCGGTCATGTCGGAACAGCACTTCAAGAAGACGTGCAGGGCTACGTCTATGGTGGCGGCATGGGTAAGCCCATGAAACGCTACATCGAGGCTTTCTGTGCCAATGTCCGTGAAACGGAAGTAAACATCCACTACAGCACCACGCCGGCACTTGATTCGCCTGACATTTTCGGTGCTGTCTATGGTGGTGGCGAGAATGGTCACGTCTATGGGGATACCAAGGTCGATATTACCGGCGGTCTTATCGGCATGAGCGTCTATGCCGGTGGTAAAGGTAAGGACAAATATCACGTCAAGCGTGCGGATGAGCAACTGAAAGATTTCAAGACCAATGAGTTTATTGACGGCGACATCTACAGCATCACTGCCGGTAAGGTCTATGGCAACACCCGCCTCACCATGAGTGGCGGTCATGTGACGCGCAGTGTCTATGGCGGTGGCTTCATGGCTTCTGTGGGCAAGGGCAACTATGCCGGTGGTGACGACGACTACTCTAAGTTCGGCAACATGTGCGGCTACGGCGAGGCAATCGAGGGCAACCTGTGGGATGGCGTGAGCCCAAATAGCCAGGCTTTCCTGGGTAGCGGTAAGGCGACCATCATCATCACGGGCGGTACCATCGGCACGGCCGATGGCGTCTATGGCGATTTGCCCACGGGCAATGTCGTGGGCGGCTCGCGCGGTGAGGCAGCGCCCAACGTCTTCAACCAGCCGGTACACCTCTATAATCCCACCTTCCATGTGGGTAACATCAATGAGGCCGAAATCATCATCGGCACCGAGGACCAGCCTACCAATCCCGAAACGGCAGGGCAGTCAGGCCAGGCACCCCGCATCTATGCTTCCGTCTATGGCGGTGGTCAGGACGGTCACATGCGTCGTGATGCCAAGATTACCATCTACAGTGGCGAGATAGGCAATAAATATACCGGTGGCAATCAGAACGACCTGCAGTGGCTGCATCGCGGCAACGTATTCGGTTCTGGTTCCGGTATCGGCAAGTATCGCTTTGACTATCAGGATGGCAAAGGTGAGGTGGAAGGTCTCAGTTTCTTGGCTGGCTGTGTGGCTCGCTTCAGCGAAGTTGATATCCAGGGCGGCATCATCCACCGCAATGTCTATGGTGGTGGTTCGGTGGCTGGTACGGGCATGCCTAAGTTCTATGGACAGAACTATGAGCCTTACAAAAAGGGCGACAATGTTCAGGGCAAACAGTCTATGAACATCGTCAACGTCAGCGGTGGTGTCATCGGTCAGGAGGGCTATGGTGGCAATGTCTTCGGAGCCAGCCGTGGTGAGGCCGAACTGGTTGCCGTGGAGAACCCGATGTTTGCCACTGCCATCTGGACAGAGGTGAACATCAAGCCCAATGCCACTAACAGCGTCAACGATCCCGTCATTTGGGGCAACGTCTATGGCGGTGGCGAGTTAGGCAGTGTGAAGAAGGATACCAAGGTCAGTCTCACCGGCGGCGAGATCAAGCACAATGCCTACGGCGGCGGTAAGGGTATCAAGGCCGATGTAGGAGCCGTGGAGGCAAACATCGGCGGCAACACCACCGTGGAACTGAACAGGGGTGTGGCAAGCAGTGCCAAGGGCTGTATCGTTAGCAAGGTCTTCGGCTGTAATGACCAGAATGGTACGCCGAAGGGACATGCCTTAGTGCATGTGTATGCTACGCAGCATAAGAACCAACCGAATATCGGTAGTAAGTATACGAAGTTCAAGAGTATGGAGGATGGCTATACTTTAACGAACTATACGGACAATACCAATGATGCCGACCTTAAGAAAATTGCATCATCTGTCTTGACGGCAGCAGAGATTGTAGCATTTGAGGGACAAGTCGCCGGTGGTGCTGACGATATTGCCAAGACAGCTGCTCTTGACAGGTATATTGAAGCCATTGCCGACAAGAAATACGATGTCCTCGGAGTCTATGGTGGCGGCGACCTGGCCCGCTACAATCCGACGGATATCCGTAATGAGAATACAGATGTCATCATCGATGGCTGTGGCGTGACCAGCATCAAGCAGGTCTATGGTGGCGGTAATGCTGCCTCCACTCCTGCAAATCTTGTCAGAATCAATGAAGCTTACGAAATCCATGAGGCATTCGGTGGCGGTAATGGTGACGATGATTATGAGTTGGACGGCAAGTGGTATGAGAACCCAGGTGCCAACGTGGGCTACAATGCAACCTTCCATCATGATACCTCAGACCCGGCAAAGGGAACTCAAAGTGCTCCTTATCCCTGTGTTGAGAACGACGATGCCAAAACTAAAGAGAATCGCCGTGCCAACTATGCTTACGGAAAAGGCACAGCTACACTGGTGATTACCGGCGGATATGTCCACTCGACCTATGGCGGTAGTAACGAGAGAGGAAACGTCAGAGAAGAGGTTGTTACCACTAAGGAAGGTGCGGGAGTTTGTCCAATGACTGTTGACAGATCATACCCTGCAGGAAACCATGCCGATACCGATGGCACCGCAAAGCTGGAATCGGGATGCCAAGATGCCTATCAGTCTGCCATCTACGGTGGTGCTAATGCCGCAAATGTGTATAGCGATGTGGTCATTGATATCACCAATGGCACCTACGGCAAGATCTACGGTGGTAATGATACCAGCGGTAGGATATACGGTTCCATCACGATCAATGTGCATGAGGAAGGCTGTAAGCCAATTGTTATTGGTGAGATTTATGCCGGCGGTAAGGGCGTTGGTGCTCCATATTCCATCTATGGTTATAAAGGCGACGGCTCTATCCGTACCAAGGCCGATTACGATGCCTTGAGCGAAATAGAGAAAGCGGAGATCAGAGTCAACCGTGATCCGCAAATCAACATCATCTCTGCAACGAGGATTGGCACTATCTATGGTGGCGGCGATGAGGCCCAACTGATAGGTAGCCCGTCTATCAATGTCAATATGGAGAAAGGATATGTGCCGAAGAAGTATGTAGATGAAAAGCCTGCCGCATTTAGTGTTGGAGATCATGAAGGTACTGACCATGACGGCTTGGTAGATTCGTATACCGTAAAGGAGATTGATGGAGAAGGTAAAGCCATTCTTGAATTAGGCACCATCGGTTCTGTCTATGGCGGTGGCAGGCTGGCAGATGTTCAGGGCGATACGCATGTGGAGATTGGTACGGGTAAATGGCTGAATGCAAGCGGTCAAAGAGAGACGACCGATGCAGACGGTAAAGTCTATACCTACAATACCGCCACTGGTAAATGGGACTGGATTTTGAAAGTAGGTGACGAAATCACGTCATCGGGTACTGTTGACAATGCCCCTGTTCCTGCCCGCAACGCTGCCAACATCACCGGCAATGTGTTCGGTGGTGGTAAGGGTGTTGCTGAATCGACTGGTTCAACTGCATTCACTTGTCCGAAAGGTATGGTGGGTGTCGACGGCGAAGGTCTTACCAACCCTGTTGGTGGAACAAGCGTCATAATAGCTAACGGTACCGTGGGAACTCTTGAAGGCGAAGAGGGATCCAAGACACTTAAAGTGGGTACTGGTAACGTCTATGGTGGCGGTGAAGTAGGCCGTGTAGAAAAGAACACGGTCGTCACCATCGGTGTGAAACCAAAGGAAGGTGAAACGAAGGACAATACCAAGTTTAAACCTGCAGTCTATGGCAGCGTATTCGGTGCCGGTAAGGGTGTTGAGACTCATGGCTACTCTGCGCTGGTACGTGGTAACAGTACTGTCACCATTCAGGGCTTTGCAAAGGTTGGAGAAAGTGTATATGGCGGTGGCGAGATAGCCTCGGTAGGCAGATATTCAATCGGTCCGGACGGATTACCAACTTCATTGGTATCCGAAACAAGCGGGAACTGTTTCGTCACAGTCCTAGACAATGCCGAAATCGGTCCTGACAACATGACGATGTTCCATGTGGATGGAAGCGGAAATATCGTTGCTAATGATCAGCCTGATAACTCAGGTCATGTCTTCGGCGCCGGTAAGGGCGCTATGCCTGTAGCTGATTATACGAAAGCACGACACATGACAAACGGAAATACTATGGCAGGGTTTACGTCGGAAGCTGATTACCTTAAATTCATAGCGTCTTTGGGCTTGACGACTCAAACAGAGGTGACTATTGGTGGAAATGCTTTCGTGAAGGGTGATATCTTTGGCGGTGCTGAGCAGGGATTCGTGCAGCATGATACGCATGTAGTCATAGAAGGCAATTGCCAGATAGGTAACGGCTATGTGCAGATGAATGCTGACGGCTCATATAAAGCAAGAACTGCTCGATATAGCCTTAACCGCCGTTATACAGACACGGAGTGGTCGGATGGTCACCTCACCGGTGTAGCCGGCTATGAAAATTCTCTGCCCGAATGTGCAAGTTGGGAGTATGGACAGGCTGACGGCGTTGCTAAATATGCAGCCCACGATATATATGCCAATAAATATGATTCTAAGGGAGGTGCACTTATTGCTGATAACGGCAGCACCTTCTATGGCAACGTCTTCGGTGGCGGATCCGGTTACTTCCCATATAGAGCTGGTACATGGGATTGGAAGGCCGGTGATGTGGGTGGCAACACCTTGGTGGAAATCAGGGGCGGCCATGTCCTGACTAATGTCTATGGAGGTAACGAGTTGACCAACGTGGCAGGTAACAGTACTGTTACGATGTCGGGTGGTACCATCGGTGTGCCTCGTACTCTTGGTCAGATTACCGCTCACCCCGTAACCTGCTATCTCTTTGGTGCTGGTAAGGGCGACCCACGTGTGATGTTCAATAAGGAGACCAACGTAGGCCATGTCAATGTGACCGTCTCTGGCGGTATCCTCTACGGTTCCGTATTCGGTGGTGGTGAGGACGGCCATGTGCTGGGTGATGTGACGATGAACATCAACGACGGTGCTAAGATTGGTACATGGGGCACATCGTATGTGGACGGTAACGTCTTCGGTGGCGGTCGTGGCTTCGGCGGTGAAGCCTATACGGCCGGTAACGTGGCCGGCAGCATCACGATGAACATCACGGGCGGCACGATGCTCGGCTCTGTCTATGGCGGCGGCCGTCTGGGTTCGGTGGGGTACGACCTGTTGGATGAAGGCGAAGAAGGCTATGGACAGATGCGTGACGACGAAGCCGGCTTCCCTCGCGGTCATGTCACTATCAACATCACGGGCGGTACTATCGGCAACGCGAATGAGTTCATCGTGCCCGGTGAGGGCTTTGAGAGTTGGACAGACGAACAATGGAAAACTTGGAAGGCTGCAAACAACGTGCCTAACACGGAGTATGACACCGCTACCGGCAGGCTGACACACACCAAGGGCGGTAATGTCTATGCCGGCGGTATGGGACGCTATCTGAAGTTGGACGGCACAACACCGATTTCTACTTATAATTCGGAAGGCAACCTGACGTCAAAAATCGAGTGGAAGAAGCTGGGTAACGTCAAGAGTACGAAGCTGACCATCAGCGGTAATCCTTGGATTATGGGTAATGTCTATGGCGGTGGCGAGTTCGGTGCCGTACAGGGATATCACCAGCGCTATGATGGCGAGACGCCGTTGGTTGATGAAGAGTCCCATCCTGTAGTAGCCGGTGCGGAGATTCTCTTCACGGGCGGTACCATAGGAACGGAGATTTTGAATTCTGGCGCTCCGGAGAAAGAGACCGTTGTGTGGGATGAAAGCAGCAGAAGTGGTGTACAGTACACCTTCGGTAGCATCTATGGCGGTGGCATGGGTCAGGAGACTCCCGATGGCACAGGTAATCACGGTGGTGATGTGAAGGACAGCACTTACATCAGCATGAGTAAGCCTGGGGAGGCTGCCACCTTGGTGCGCGCCAGCGTCTTCGGTGGTGGTGAGATGGCTCAGGTGCTCGGTAACACTCGTGTGAACATCAGCAATGGTGAAATCGGTCGTTACGAGGTGAAGCCTCTGAGCGATTCGGATGCCGGCTACGTCTTGTTCGGAGGCGCTACGATGGGTAACGTCTATGGTGGCGGTAAGGGTGTTCTTGGTCACACCGAGGCCGGACAGGTCAAGGGTAACACGAACGTCAACATCAGTGGCGGTAAAGTCTACCATAATGTATATGGTGGTGGCGCACTGGCTTCTGTAGGTGACTTCAAACTGTCAAAGAAAGAAGGAGCTGTCTATGTGCCAGACTACATTCCTGCTGTCAATATTCCATACGACTGGACGGTGGGTACCGGTACTGCGACTGTCACCATCACGGGTGGCACCATCGGTATCAGCGGTCGTGACAACGGTCTCGTCTTCGGTTCGTCGCGTGGTGACTTGAAGGAACCGGAGGTTGATCCTGAAAGTGACAATAAACTTCTTGATCCGTACGACAAAGTGGCATGGGTGAATAAGTCTGTTGTCAATATCGGTAATCCTGAAACTCCCAATAACTTGGCATCACCACTCATCAAAGCCTCTGTCTATGGCGGCGGTGAGAACGGTCACAACGACGAGAGTGCTACGGTGAACGTCTATAGCGGTACTATCGGTGTAACAGATACGGAGGATCCTTGGTATTCCTTCACGGACAAGGATCTTGAAAAGGAAGTTCAACTGTACCGCGGCAATGTCTATGGAGCCGGTAGCGGTTCGGACACCTATAAGATTGACGGTGTTGATTTCTGGAACCCGAAGTCGGGTATGGTAGGTGGCAACACCTTCGTCAACATTAAGGGCGGTCACATCGGACGCTCCGTCTATGGCGGCGGTGCTATGGCATCGGTAGGTACGATAACGAATGCGGCTGATACAGCAGATGTTAACAAAGCCAAGCATAAAAATGAAGCCACAAGCTTTGCCCTCAGCTGGCCGTATAAGTTCGAGTTCCAGCCAGGTACGGGTAAGGCTACGGTCAACGTGACGGGTGGCCATATCGGTACCCGACAGCTGGATGGCGGTGATGTCTATGGCAGCTCGCGTGGTGAGGCCGGCGACCGCTATAAGATGGCACACCTGGCATGGACCAATGAGACGGAGGTGAATATCGACTATCCCACAACCATCTCCATGACAAGCGAGACTGACATTCAGAATGACTTCACAAAGCAGTGTATTACTGGTTCTGTACACGGCAGTGGTGAGAACGGTTACGTCTATGGTGACACTCATGTGACGCTGAACGAAGGTCTGGTAGGTCACTCGCTCTACGGTGCAGGTAAGGGTAAAGGTACGTACACGAAGACGCTGAATAAACTTCCTGGCAGTGGCGGTGGCACTTATGATGCCAAGATATACAGCCTCATTGCCGGTAAGGTGATGGGTAACACCGAGGTCACCATGAACGGTGGTCGTGTGGGGCGTAACGTCTATGGCGGCGGTAACATGGGATCTGTCGGTAAGGGCAACTACTCCGGCGGTGCCGATGACTACTTCCCTACAGGTTATGGCGAGACGATTACCGGCAACCTGTGGACAAGTGCCAGCGAAGGTGATAACGCCTGGGAATTCCTCCACAGCGGTAAGACTACTGTGAAGGTGCTGGGTGGTGTTGTCGGTTACATTGACGCAACAGATCCTTCCAAGAGCATGAAGAACCAGTTGCCATACGGCAATGTCATTGGAGGCAGTGCCGGTGAGGCTGCACCCAACATTGCAGAGGATCCTCGCTACGAGTACAGTCCGGCATTCTTCTCCGGCTATGTCAATGAGACGGATGTTACCATCGGTGGCGGGTATAGATGTACCGCGGCATGTACTATCGGTGATAAGGCCTATAAGGTGGGTGACTCTGTCACTGCAGCTGAGTATAATGCCTTCACAAGCGGACAGAGTAACTGGGAAGCTATTGACGCTCCTACTATCTTAGCCAGTGTCTATGGCGGTAGTCAGGACGGACATGTGCGTCGCGACTCGAAGGTAACCGTCAATAATGGCGAGATTGGCCTGCCTTATAACGATGAGAACCAGGCAATATTGGGCAGCCTTCAACTCGGCGACGGCTCGCTCAACCCGCAGTGGCTGCACCGCGGCAACGTCTATGGCGGCGGTTCCGGTATCACAAAGTATAAGTATGACTTCGACCATGATGGGAAAACCTCTGAAGACTTAAACGGAGACGGAATTATTGAGGATAGTGAAATATATACCGGTACTTATCATGATAAGACCGTCAAAGATGAGGACTACAGCAGCTCCTCCGGTTCTGTGACCCGCTTCGCAGAGGTCAATATCCTGGGCGGCACCGTCCACCGTAACGTCTATGGCGGTGGCTCGTTGGGTTCTGTCGGCGCTCCGAAGATACTGGAAACGCAGGGAGATCTCTATAAGAAGGACCTTGACGATACTGCAACCCTTGGCAAGCAGTCGCTGAATCTGGTCAACATTCGCGGTCAGATTGGCACCGCCGTCAGCAGTCGTTCGCAATACGGCGGCGATGTGTTCGGCGCCGGTCGAGGCAATCCGTCGTTGAATGTCGAGGAGTTCGGTACCTCTATATGGACCCGTGTCAACATCCTCAACGGTGCCACCATCTTCGGTAACGTCTTCGGCGGCGGCGACGCAGGAGCCGTGAAGAAAGACGCCGAGGTGGTTATCGGGGATTAACCGACGCCATAAAGGCTGAGATGGCGGCCCCCGCCGGCAATCTGCAGGAAACACAGAGCGGGGCCTGAATCCGTCCGAATTCAGGCCCCGCCGGGGGAGGGAAGCGCCGTGTTTCCTATTTGCGCTTCCAGGTCTGCGTCTCGTGGAAGATGCCCAAATGGCCCCGGACTTTCAGTTCCTTGCCCTCCAGCCACATGGAGCACTTGTAGGTCTTGCCGTTCTTGGGGTTGTAAATCTTGCCGCCTTCCCACTTGCTGCCGTTCTTCTTCAGGCCGCTGAGCAGGTGCACGCCCATGAGCTTGCGGCTGCGCAGGCTCTTGTCCGTGTTGTGCGAGTCCAGTGTCTCGGGGCCTTTGGCCAGCCAGACAATCTTGCCGTTGAACACGTTGCCTTCCTGGAAGATTTCCACCTGGGCGTCACCGGACTCCGTCAGCCACTTGCCTGCGATGTCCTCTGCAAAAGCACCGGCCGAGACGAGCGTCAGGGCCAGGCTCAAAAGAATCTTTTTCATACTTATAAATTTGAATTAAACCTGTGTTACTTTTTTTTTTGACTGCGAATAATGAGCAGGCACACCACCAACAGCACCGGGAAGACCGATGCCGCCAGCAGGCCGTCCTGAATGTTGTTTCCTTCTGACCCCGTGCCCAGGCCCACAAAGGAAGGCCCCAATGTGCCGCCGGCATCTCCGGCCAGGGCAAGCAGGGCGAAGAGCGCCGTGCCGCCCTCTGGAATGCGGGCCGATGTGAGGCTGATGGCGCCCGGCCACATGATGCCCACAGCCAGCCCGCTCACCATGCAGCCTGCAAGAGCTGCGGGGGCGAAGGGGGTGAGAGCTGCCGTCAGATAGGCGGCGAAACACAGAATGCCGGCTCCGGTCATGTAGGACGTCAGGTCTGCATGCTGCCCCTTTTTGCCGTACCAAAGGCGTCCGAGCCCCATGCAGAAGGCGAAGCCGCAGGGGCCGGCCAGGTCGCCGGCGGCCTTGTCCACGCCCAAAGAGGCTTCCGCAAAGGCCGAGGTCCATTGTGCCATGGACGCCTCGGAGGCGCCGGCGGCCACCATCAGGACAAGGAAGACCCAAAACATTCTGTTGCCCAGCAGGCGGCTCATACTCAGGCCCTCAGAGCCCTGAACGACGGGCTCGATGGGGCACGTGGCAAAATTGACGATGTTGCAGAGGGGAATCAGGACCCAAAGGCAGGCCAGGATTCGCCAATGCTCCAGTCCGAAAAGTGTAAAGAACACCGTGGAGCCGACAATCACACTTACCGCTCCCCAGCAGTAAAACGAGTGCAGCAGGCTCATCATCCCCTCCTTGTCCGGGAAAGGGCAGGCCTCGATGATGGGGCTGCACAGCACTTCTATGAGGCCGCTCCCGACGGCATAGACGCCAACGCAAAGAAGTATGCCCGCCAGCGGATCGGGAAAGAGCGGCGGCAGAAAAGCCAGACCGGCGAGTCCCAGGGCCGAGGTGATTTCCGAGATGATGATGCTTTTGCGGTAGTCGATGTTCCTGAACTTGGCGCAGAGGGAATCCGTCACCAGCTGAACGATGTAGAACACCGCCGGTATCAGTGCCAGGCTGGCTATCGGGAGCTGATATTCACGGTGGAAAGCCATGAACAGCAGCGGGGGAAAGTTGGCTACGACGGCCTGCGTCACAAAGCCGAGGTAGCAGGCCAGTTTTGTCTTGTTGTAATCTTTCGGCGATTCCGTCATTTGAGCAGGTATTGACATTATGGCTGGCCAAGGGGAGACTTTGTGATGCCTCCGTAGCTCTCGGCGGCCAGACGGAGGGCCTCGTCACTGGTGTACTGCTGGTAGAAGGTGCATCGGGTGACGATTGTTTGGGGCGAGCAACGGTCTTGCACGATGCGCACCAGCGCCCAACCCTTTGTCGGGTCGGCAAATCCGTCCCCGACCAGCGCGAGCCGGCCGTCCACGGCGGTCATTTCCTGCCTTGACACCGTGCACCGGCTGAACCGCACACGGGGAATAACTTCTTCCGGGCGCTGTTCTGCCGTGTAGAGCCACAGCTGTTCGCCCCGCTGCCAACTGTCCGCTGTGAGGTCGGTCAGCAGGGCCGGAGTGCCCCCAACCTCGCCCAACTTCTGCCCGACGGTCGGCAGTTTGCCGTTGCTTACCGGTATGCCGGGCATCAGGAATGAAGCCTCCGTCATCTGATTCTTTTCCACATATACAGGGGGCAGACTGTTGGCGATTGATGCGAAGTCCAAATAGGCGTTGGGCCGCCCGGTGAACATGGTCTCGCAGTAGCGGAGCATCTTCCACAGAGCCGTTGTGTGGCGCATCTTCTGCCGTTGGATAAACTGAGGCAGCGTGTTGCTGCGCTTCTCACGCGATGCCGACGTGCGCCCAATCAGTTGACCGCCGCGCTGATAGTATGTGATACCGTCGATGCGGAGTGATTGGGGTATCAGCAGTCCCATTGCCGTTTTCTTTGCTCTCATTGTCTTACATTTCTTTGCAGTTCCTTCGCCGTTCCTTCGCTGATGCCTCCTTCCTTGTCCCGTATAAGGCCGATGTTTGTGCGCTCCTTGTCCGGTTGATTAGTGGACAAATACCGGACAAGTACCGGACAAGTACCGGACAACTGCGGACGCAACCTGCCGTCTGTATTGAGGCGGCATTGAGCGTTCTCTTTGCCTGCAATGCCGCAAAGATATGAAGAATTCCCCCATTGGGAGCAAAAACAGACCAAATTATTTTGGGTAGTTTGTGAATATTTGAGATATTTATCACCAAATTATTGTGAATCCTGCCGAAAGTGTCCGCAAGCCGATAATTTTTCGTATCTTTGTCCTCAATTATAACGTTGATTTGACAAAAATAACGAAATCTCTTTGACAAATGAAGGCGGTTTCGGCTGGTCGCTGCTCACCACACCGGAGCGTCTGTTGGGCCGCGGGGCATGTGTGTGCGAACGCACACCGGAGGAGTCATATCAGCGCATGGTGACGCATCTGACGAACCTGTTGCCCGATGCCACGGAGAAGCAGATAAACAGAATCCTGAAGTGAACGATTATATCAGATTATGTACAGTTTAAAGTATAAGGTGACAACAAGCGCCTGCGACAGCGAGGGGAGTCTGAAACTCTATTCCGCGCTTCAGATGATGCAGGACTGCTCCGATGTGGATTGACTCGGAGCCCGGTGTGAAGCGGTATTTCACGGAGCAGAATATGACCCAGCTCCTGGCCACCCGCCAGGTGGAGGTGATTCGGGTGCCGCAGTATAAGGAGGAACTGACGGTGACAAGTTCCGTCTATGGCATGAAGCCGATGTTCGGCTTTCGCAACACCTTTATCTATGACGCAGCCGGACAGCCCTGCTACAAGACCTGGAGCATGGGCGCTTTCGTGGATAAGTCCAACGGCAAGTTGAAGCGGGTGGACGATGCCACCATTGCCTCGATGACGCTGGAGCCGCAGTTGGAAATGAACTACCGCGACCGCCGCATCATCCTGCCCAAGACAGAGGGTGAAGCGATGGCACCCGTGCGGGTGCTCCGTGCCGACATCGACTACAACCGGCACGTGAACAATGCCAACTACGTGCGCATGGCGATGGAACTCCTGCCCGATGACTTCATTGTGAGCGGTTTGCGGGTGGAATATCGGGTGGCAGCGAAACTCGGCGATGTGCTCGTCCCGACGGTTTACAGAACTGACGGCGCCTTCATTGTCTCTCTGTCAACAGGCGGGGAGGTTTGCACCATCACGGAGTTCTCCTGAATCACCGGAGACCGGGATTCGGGAGAACTCCGTTTTTTGGCTTACTTTATCTTATTGTAGCATTCGTCGGTGACGGCTTCCAACCACTCGTTGGAGGCGCCTTCCTGCACGTCCTTATGATATGTCAGGTGCTGAAGCCAGGAGTCCTTGGCGGCGCCGTGCCAATGCTTGACCTCGGCGGGAACGGCGATGACGGTGCCGGGCGTCATGGCCACGGCCTCCTTGCCCCATTCCTGATACCAGCCGCGACCGGCGACACAGATGAGCACCTGCACGGCCCCGTGGTGGACGTGCCAGTTGTTGCGGCAGCCGGGCTCGAAGGTGACGTTCATCACCCCGCCGCCGACGTCGGCCAGGTAGCTCTGTCCGATGAAATATTTGCCGTAGGGATTGGGCTCACCCTTGGGCCACCGGCTCTGCAGCGTGTAGCCCTGTTGCGAGAGCCAGGCAGAGAGTTCGTCCACCAACTGCTGACTGTTGCCCATATTCACGGCGCCCTGCTTGTGGGCTGCCAGCTGGGGCGCCACACCCTCCAGGCCGCTCAGGGCTGCCACGGTGACAATCTCGCGGTCGGCCGCAGAGAGCTGGTCGCCGGCGAAGATGTCGCCGAAGAGGTGCGACTTCAGATAGTAGTCGTCCTGCGGACAGAAGGTGTAGTCGAAGGGACGGCCCGAGAGCTGTGTCTGATTTTTTACACCCAGTTCGTAGGCTTTCCGGGCGTCGTCCCATTCTGCGGGGCGGGTCCAGGGCTTGCCTTCCTGCCAGCCCGGCTGCTTGTTTTCCAACACCCTGCTCAGCACGCCCAGCGCATTCAGCGAGCGCGGGAAGCCCGTATAGGCATAGAGCTGCGAGAAGGCCTCCTTCAGCTCGTTGACGGTTACTCCATTGTCAAGAGCCGTACGCACGGCAGGCTCCAGGCGCTCCAAGTCGCCCTGTGCCATCAGGCAGGCGCAGGCTGCCAATCCCTTCTGACGCTCCGTCAGCGTCTGACCGTTTATTGTTGCCATAGACATCATCATGATTAAAACAGCGAAAAAAATCCTTCTCATATCACTTCAGGTTCTTGGTGAAGAACTCTGCCAGCTTATCCCAGGGAATCATGTTCTTGGGCTGACCCTGCCCGGCCTTTTCTTCGTAACCGCCGTCGTAGAGGTCGCAATGAGAGGCGTCGGGGATGATGAGCAGCTCCTTGTTCTCCGGGTTGGGATTGGGACTGCCGACGAACTTATAGCCCTCGGCCTTGCCCTCCACCATATAGTGATAGGCTGCTTCGCCAAAGTAGCGTGAGTGGGCATCGGCGCCGTGCATCACCAGCACGGCAGAGCGAATCTCGTTGATGTAGTAAAGGAAGCGTGCGTTGGCATAGGCCTGAGTGCCGATAACGCGCCAGCCGTCGTTGGAGTTGCCGCTGCGGGCATGATAGCCGCGCGGGGTCTTGTAGTAGTCGTAGTAGTCTCTGACAAACTGCGGCGCCTCGGCGGGCAGGCTGTCAGGCACACCGCCGGCCATTGCAGCGGGATTGCTCAGGCGCTGCCCGGCAAGAGTCTCGCGGGCGGCGCGGCGGGCGGCTTCCTTGTCGTCAGCGTCGAAGTAACCGTTGCCGCTGACGCGCGTCATATCATACATCGTGGAGGCCACCGTGGCTTTGATGCGCGTGTCGGCTGCGGCGGCGTTCAGGGCGATGCCGCCCCAGCCGCAGATGCCGATGATGCCTATCCTGTCGGCATCCACATTGTCCTGTCTTGACAGGAAATCGACAGCAGCCATGAAGTCTTCGGTGTTGATGTCGGGCGAAGCCGTGCGGCGGGGTTCACCGCTGCTCTCACCGGTATAGGAAGGATCGAAGGCCAGCGCCACGAAACCGCGCTCCGCCATCTTCATGGCATAGAGTCCGCTCGACTGCTCCTTTACGGCTCCGAACGGTCCGGAGACGGCGATAGCGGGCAATTTTTCACTTTTCGTTTTTAACTGTTCACTCGCCGCAGGCGTATAGAGATCCGCCGCCAAAGTCAAGCCGTATTGCGTTTTAAACGTCACCTTCCTGTGGTTTACCTTATTGCTCAGCGGGAACACCTTGTCCCACTCCTGCGTCAATGTCAATTTCTGTTCCATATCGTTGTCAGTGGTTTGTCGGTTGCAGTTGCAGCCGGCCAGCAGGCCGACCGTCAGTGCTGCGGTTAAAAACATTCTTTTCATGCCTTCTTTTCTGATTTACAGGCTTTCTTTGAGGATGTCCTTCACGTCTTCCTTCGTCAGATTCAGGTAGCCGGCGGGATAGACGACGGTGGTCTCCGTGATGCCGTCAATCATGTCGGCAGTGGCACCGAGCTCGCCGATGGTCAGAGGCAGACCTATCTCCTGCATCCACGCTTTCAGAGCCTCCAGGCCCTTTTCGGCAATCTGTACGTCGCTCAGACCCTCGCCGCTGACGCCCCACACATTCACGGCGAAGCGCACAAACTTGGGCAGCCCCTCCTTCATGGCGCGGCGGTAGTAGGCCATCGATACGGCGGCCAGCGTGTAGCCGTGGGGCGCGTGGGTCCAGGCGCCGACGCTGTGGCCTATCATGTGCACCATCCAGTCCTGATGTTTGCCCAGTCCGATGAGGGTGTTGAGCGCCCAGGTGGCGGTCCACATGATGTTGGAGCGGGCCTCGTAGTCCTGCGGATTCTTCACGGCGATGCGGCTGCTGACGATGAGCGAGCGCATCAGACCTTCGGAGAGGTAGTCGCTGGTGTTGTCGTCGAAGTCGGAGAAGTACTGCTCCATGATGTGGTTCATGATATCATAGATACCGGCTTTCATCTGGTTTTCGGGTACCGTCATCGTGAATCGGGGGTTCAGGATGGAGAACTTGGGCATCAGACGGTCGTCGAACACGTGTCCCATTTTGAGGGTGTGCCCGGCGTCGGTGATGACCGTGCCGGCATTCATCTCGGAGCCCGTGCCCGCCATCGTCAGGATGCAGCCTACGGGCAGCAGACGCTGACCTCGGGGAGGATTCTGCTGCTTGAGCCAGTAGAGGTCCCAATAGTCGCCCTCGCAGAAGACGGAGGCGGCCACAGCCTTGGAGTAGTCGCACACACTGCCGCCGCCGAGGGCGAGTATCAGGTCGATGTCGTTCTCGCGGGCCGTTTTCACGCCTTCGTTCAGCTTTTCCAGCGTCGGATTGCTCATCACGCCGGGATTCTCCACGACGGTCTTGCCGGCCTCCCTGAGGATGGCGACGACCCGGTCGTAGATGCCGTTGCGCTTCACGCTGCCGCTGCCGTAGTTGAGCAACACTTTGGGGCCGTAGTTTTGAAGTTCGTCTTTAAGATAATTCAGTGCGTCCTCACCGAAATACAGTTTGGTGGGATTGTGGTAAGAAAAGTTTCCAAGCATTGTAGTCTGTGTTTTTGATGTTGCAAATATACGGACTTTATTTAAAACGTAAGTTATACAAATTAATGAAAAATATACCAATTTTACAGATTGGCTCATCGGAAGCAGGGGGGCAGCATGTCTCCGCAACACTTTGCTTGTGGCAAGTCCGTATGACAGCAGGAATTCTCATGAATCAGTCTTCTATGATGATTCTTCCCTGCGGATGGCGATAGGCTGAGACGTCACCGCCGAGTGTGTCTTTGATGTAATTGCTCAGGACGGTGTAGGTGATGTCCGTTGTCTGTTCTGTGAGCACGGCCCCTTTAAGCAGGCCGTAGAAGCCGCCCGACTGACAGTAGTCGCTGACGCCGACGGTGTATTTGCCGTCGGGCCGGAGCGGCTCGTATCGTGAGGTCTCGCGATTCATCACCTGTACGTCACGGATGGTGCGGTCGCTCGCGCGGAGGGTGAATTTCATACCGGCCACATGCGGGAAGGAGCCGTCTTCCTGAGGATAGCGCTCAGTGCATTTCTTCAGCATGCTGAGCAGTGTGGCTCCCGTCACCTCAATCTTACACAGAAAGTTATAATAGGGTAGCGCGTTGACGGCATCTCCGAACGTAATCCTGCCGGCCGGGATGCTGTTGCGGATGCCGCCGCCGTTGACCAGTCCGATGTCGGCATGGCAACTCTCGCGGAAGACGTCGGCACAAAGGTCGCCGAGGTTTGTCTCCCCCTTGCGCACAAGCCGCTGGCCCCGACTGTCGTTGACGGTCAGCTCGAAGTCGCTGTGGCCAATCACTGTGTTGAAGACGCTGCTCATCAGCTGCCTGATGCTGTCGGTGGCAGCTGTCACATACGGATTGGTGTACGTGATGTCGTTAACGGGGATAAGTGAGGCGGAAATCCTGCCGTCGGCGGTGATGAGCAGTTTGCCGATGTATTCAAACAGGGTGCCTGTCTGTGACACGGTAATCTCTCTTCCGGTGAGGTCCTGCACCATGGCGCAGGGCACCACGGAATGGGTGTGGCCGTCGAGCACCGCATCCACACCCCTTATCCGGCTGACCAGTGTGTGGGAGTCGATGCCGTCGTCGGAAGCAATTTCGCCGAGATGCGACAGCACCACCACATAGTCGGCGCCGGCCCGGCGCACGGAATCGACGGCGTGCTGTACCGGCGTGACGACATCGTCAGGGCACAGGTCGTAGAGCCTGCGGCCATTTTTGTCGAAGAAGGAATAGGCTTCACTGACCATGCTTTCAGGCGTGCAGACGCCCACGAAGCCGATGCGCTTCTCTCCGAAGGTTTTTACGGTGCCGCCGGGATAGAAAGGATGCCGGACGCCCTCTTTGAAGAAGTTGGCGCAGATGACGGGAGCATTGATATGCGGCATCAGTTCAATCATGCGCGAACTGCCGAAGTCGAACTCGTGGTTGCCGATGGTGACGGCATCGTAGCCCACACGGCGCATGATGTCAACAATGTATTCTCCTGCGGAAACGGTGCCGGGCAAAGTGCCGTTCAGGAAGTCACCGCTGGAGGTGACGGCGACGTAGGCCGTGTCGCTCGCCGCTATGGCGTCGCGCAGCCCGGCCAGCTTGGTGTATCCGTCGATGGCGCAGTGCACATCGTTTTCATAGAGAATCACAATGGACTTCTGCGGCCCGGAAGATGGGACGGAATCACGGATGCCCTCAGCGGAAGCGTATCCGCTCAGGCTCGCTCCCAGAACGGCAGCAGCGGTCCATCTGCGAAATGCTTTCTTCATTGTTACCCCACGGCGATGATTCGGTGTATCCTTATTTATCTTTAAGTGATTCTGTTATTCGGTCGAGCCGTAAGGCGAGGCTGGCATAGTCCTCAGCGGACAGGGGACAGGCAGCAAGCCTCCTTTTCATGCCTTGGGGAATCAGGTTGTAGGCCTGCTCCTCCAGGAACTTGCCCTTCTCGGTCAGGCTGACGAATTGCCGACGTTTGTCCTCCTTGTCTTTCTTGCGGGTGATGAGGCCCAATTTCTCCATGCGTTGAAGCAGGGGCGTCACAGTGTTGGTCTCCAGCACCAGACGGCGGGCTATGTCGTTCACGGGTTGGCTGTCCTTTTCCCACAGCACCATCATGACGAGGTACTGCGGGTAGGTGATGCCCAATGCTGTCAGCATCGGCGTATAGGCTTGCGTGACGAGTCTTGCCGCCGTATAGAGGCGGAAACAAATCTGGTTGTCAAGTTGTAATTCTGCGTGCATGTCTTAAAGCATCTCTTCGATGTCTTTCTCGAAGCTTTTCGGTTCAGCGGTCGGGGCGTAGCGCTTGACGGTCTCGCCGTCCTTGGAGATGAGAAACTTAGTGAAGTTCCACATGATGTCGCTGTCCTTCTCCACGCTGGTGCTCAGCTTCTTGATGAGCATACGGGTCGCTTTTGCCTTCAGTCCCTTATACTCTTCCGTGGGGGCTTGGGTCTTCAAATACTCGAAGATGGGCTCAGCTGCAGGGCCGTTGACGTCCGTCTTCTTCATGATTTGGAACGTCACGCCGTAGTTCAACTGACAGAACTCCTCAATTTGAGCGTCGCCGGCGGGATCCTGCTCCTTGAACTGATTGCAGGGGAAGCCGATGATGACGAGCCCTTTGTCACGATACTTTTTGTTCAGCTCCTCCAACCCCGCGAACTGAGGGGTGAAACCACACTTGCTGGCCGTGTTGACAATCAGCAACACCTTACCTTGAAACTGAGCGAAGTCCAACTCCTTTCCTTTGCTCGTCAGCGCTTTAAAATCATAAATCTTTTGCATGGCTTTCAGTTTTATAAATGTTATTTCTATCGTTTGCGATGCAAAGGTAAGACATTTATTTTATATCGCAAGCGACTTATCGGAAACTTTAAGATTAATTAACGGAATGTCGCGGACGACACAATTCTTTTCTTTACGCTTTTTACCTCTTTTGTGTGGGGATAAACAAAACTGTTTAACTGACAGATTTGTACTCGCCGGGGGTCATCTGAATACCTGGCTGTCGCCGCGAATGATTCCCAGTTCACCGTTCAGAAAGATATGCTCGTTTATTTGCGAAAGGTGCGGTGTGAAGATTTCACGCATCTGTGTGACCGTCCATCAGTTGCGGTTGTTTGTTCATAATCAAACCATTTTTGTCGGCAAAGATAACCATTTTCTGCGAAACAATGCTCTTTTTTTATATAAATCGAACAAAAAGAACATCTTTTCGTCCCGGCAGATAATACCGCGATGAAAAAAAAATGTATTTTTGCACACGGAATTTAATGCCCCAAAAATATGAAGAAATTGGTTTTAGCTTTGACGATGTTTCCGATGCTGGCATCGGGACAGACGTTGGAGGAGTGTCAGCAGGCAGCAGAGAATAATTATCCGCTGATACAGCAGTATGGACTTATTGAGAAGACCACCCGGTTGACGGTGGCCAATATCCGGAAGGGCTGGCTGCCGCAGGTGTCGGCACAGGCACAGGCAACGTATCAGAGTGATGTGACGACGTGGCCCGATGGGATGAAGGTGCTGCTGAGCGGTATGGGCGTCAATATGACGGGACTTAGGAAGGATCAGTATCGGGTGGGCATCGATGTGCATCAGATTGTCTATGATGGCGGTGTCATTGGCAGTCAGAAAGAAATAGCCCTTGAACAGGGCAAGGTGCAGGAGGCGCAAAACGAAGTCAATATTTACAATGTTCGCAAGCGTGTGAACGAGATGTATTTCGGGCTGTTGCTGATTGACGAGCATATCAAACTGAACAATGACCTGCAGACATTGCTGGCAGGCAATGAACGCGAACTGGAATCGATGACAAAGCGGGGGACTGCAGCCGAGAGCGACCTGCAGAGTGTGAAGGCGGAGCGACTCAACGCAGTGCAGAAGGCCACCGAACTGGCATCGCAGAAGCAGATGTTGCTGAGAATGCTGAGCACATTCTGTGGGATGGAGGTAAAAGCCGTTCAGAAACCGCAGGTGAAGGCAGAAGACAGAAACCTGACAGCAGATAACCATAGACCTGAACTGAAGGCGCTGGATGCACAGATAGGTGTTCTGAATGCTCAGGAGAAGGCGCTCAACGCCGCGTTGATGCCGAAAATAGGTGTGTTTGCACAGGGCTTCTATGGTTATCCGGGGCTGAATATGTTTGAGGACATGATGCGCCACAAATGGAGTCTGAACGGTATCGTCGGAGCACGTGTTACATGGAACATCGGTGCCCTCTACACCCGCAAGAACGACAAGGCAAAACTGCAGTTGCAGCGCGATATGACGGAGAACAGCCGAGAGACGTTTCTCTTTAATAACAATTTGGAACAGATTCAGCAGAACGAGAATATAGAGCGCTATCGCCAGCTGATGGCCCAGGACGGGGAGATTATCTCGCTGCGACAGACTGTGAGAAAGGCGGCAGAATCAAAATTGGCACACGGCATTATCGACGTGAACGACCTGGTGCGCGAAATCAATCAGGAGCATGCTGCCTGTGTGCAGCAGTCGGTACACGAGATAGAGATGCTGAAAGAGATCTACGACAATAAATACACGACAAATAATTAAGCATATGAAAAAGATATATTTACTGGCAGGCGGAGCCCTGATGATGGCTGCCTGTGGAGGAAGTGAGAAAGACTATGATGCTACGGGTACGTTCGAGGCTACCGAGACGACAGTGTTTGCCGAACAGAGCGGAGCTTTGCTGGCTTTCGATTTGGAGGAGGGCGACAAGATTGATTCGGCTCGCCAAGTGGGACTGATAGACACCACGCAGATCTGGCTGAAGATTATGCAGATGGATGCCACCCAAGCCGTGTATCAGAGTCAGAAACCTGATATGGAACGGCAGATTGCTGCCACCCGCCAGCAGCTGGCTAAAGCCCAACAAGACGAGCAGCGCTACCGCGAGCTGGTAGCCGACGGGGCAGCCCCCTCAAAGATGTTCGACGATGCCGCGAGTCAGGTGAAGGTGCTGCAGAAACAGTTGGATGCGCAGATATCATCGCTGAGCACCAGCACGCAAGCCCTCGACAAGCAGACGGCAACTGCCGAAGTTCAGAAAGCGCAGTTGCAGGATATGCTGCGTAAGTGTCACATCCTGACTCCCACAAAGGGCACAGTGCTTGAGAAGTATGTGGAGCGGGGCGAGTTTGTGAGTGTGGGTAAGCCGTTGTTTAAGATAGCCGATACCGAGTCGATGCATCTGCGTGCCTACGTCACTTCGGCCCAGTTGCAGAACATCAAGATCGGCCAGCAGGTAAAGGTGTTTGCCGACTATGGCGACGGACAACGTAAGGAGTACGCCGGCACCATCAGTTGGATATCCTCCCGCTCGGAGTTTACACCCAAGACCGTGCTCACCGACGATGAGCGTGCCGACCTGGTGTATGCCGTCAAGGTAGCGATTAAAAACGACGGTTTTGTGAAGATTGGTATGTACGGAGAGCTGAAATTAATTGAAAATTGAAAATTGAGAATTGAAAATTAACAATGATGGATGCTATTGTTGTTAATAGCGTGTCGAAGTCGTACGGCAAGGTGCAGGCACTCAGCGATGTGTCGTTCTCTGTCGGCAAGGGCGAGGTCTTTGGACTGATCGGTCCCGACGGCGCCGGCAAGACTTCGATGTTTCGCATCCTCTGCTCGCTGTTGCTGCCTGATGCGGGCACGGCGACAGTAGATGGCTACGATGTGGTGAAGCAGATGCGCGAGGTGCGTAGCAGGACCGGTTATATGCCTGGCAAGTTCTCCCTCTACCAGGACCTCACCATTGAAGAGAACCTGAAATTCTTTGCCACCCTTTTCGGCACCACTGTTGATGAAGGTTACGATACTATCAAGGCCATTTATTCGCAGATAGAACGCTTCAAAGACCGCAAGGCCGGTGCCCTCTCGGGAGGCATGAAGCAGAAGCTGGCGCTCTCGTGTGCATTGGTGCACCAGCCCAGTGTCCTCTTCCTTGACGAGCCCACCACGGGTGTCGATCCCGTGAGCCGTAAGGAGTTGTGGGAAATGCTGCTGTCGTTGAAGGAAAGTGGCATTACCATTGTGGCTTCAACGCCTTATCTCGATGAGGTGCGCTGCTGCGAGCGCGTCGCTTTCCTGGACCAGGGAAAGGTGCGCGGCATCGGCACTCCTGATGATATCCTCACCCAGTTTGCCAGTATCTTCAACCCGCCGGGCATTGAACACGGGAAAGACACAGAGGTAAAAGACGATAACGTCATCGAAGTAGAGCATCTGGTAAAGGCCTTTGGTGATTTCCATGCCGTTGACGACATTTCATTCAACGTTAAGAGGGGTGAAATATTCGGATTCTTGGGAGCTAACGGTGCCGGTAAGACGACGGCGATGCACATGCTGACCGGTCTGAACCAGCCCACCAGCGGAACAGGTAGGGTGGTAGGCTTCGACATCCGCACGGAATACGAACAAATCAAGAAGCACATAGGCTATATGTCGCAGCGCTTCTCGCTCTACGAAGACCTCACTGTTGCCGAGAATATCCGTCTCTTTGCCGGTATCTACGGTATGGACGCCGACGAGGTGGAGCGCAAGATGGACGAGGTCTTGAAACAGTTGAAGTTTGAAGACCACAAGAATGATTTGGTGGGCTCACTGCCTCTCGGTTGGAAGCAGAAGCTGGCCTTTTCCGTCTCGATATTCCACGATCCGGGGGTGGTGTTCCTTGACGAGCCTACGGGTGGTGTCGATCCTGCCACGCGTCGTCAGTTCTGGGAACTCATCTACGACGCTGCCCATCGTGGCATCACCGTCTTTGTAACAACTCACTATATGGATGAGGCAGAATACTGCGACCGTATTTCTATCATGGTGGACGGCAAAATCAGTGCACTCGGCACACCCGATGAACTGAAACAGCGTCTCCACCAACCCGATATGGATCACGTGTTTACCTATTTGGCTCGCCAGGCCACACGATCTTCGGATTAAGGATACAGGGTTAAGGGTTCATGGTTAATGGTCAATGGTCAATGAAATGAAACAGTTTATAGCATTTGTAATCAAGGAAACCAAGCACATTCTGCGTGACAAGCGTACGATGCTGATACTTTTCGGAATGCCTGTGGTGATGATGCTGCTCTTCGGCTTTGCCATCACCACCGATGTGAAGAATGTGCGCACAGTTGTGGTGACTTCCGAGATGTCGCCCCGCACCCAGCAGGCTGTGGAACGACTGGCGCAATCGGAGTATTTTATCATCACGCAAACGGTGAACACCCCACAGGAGGCGGAGCGGCTCATTCGCCGTCAGAAAGCCGATATGGCGCTGGTGTTTACACAGAATCGAGGCATGCAAATCATGGTTGATGGCAGCGACCCCAATATGGCTCAGCAATGGACCACCTACGCCCGGCAAACCCTCTCACCTGTCAACTTTCACCTGTCACCTGTCAACTCTCGCCTGTTATACAATCCTCAGATGAAGTCGGCGTATAATTTTGTTCCGGCCATCATGGGTATGCTGCTGATGCTTATCTGTGCCATGATGACATCGATATCCATCGTTCGCGAAAAGGAGAAAGGCACGATGGAGGTGCTGTTGGTATCGCCCGTTCGTCCCTTGATGGTGATTGTCGCCAAGGCGGTGCCTTATCTGGTACTGGCCTTCGGCATCTTGATTTCCATCTTGCTGATGTCACGCTACGTGCTGGGAGTGCCCATAGCAGGTCCGTTGTTTTGGATTCTGGCAGTGAGTACCCTTTATATTTTATTGGCCCTTTCGTTGGGATTGCTCATCTCCAATGTGGCACAAACACAACTCGTAGCCTTGTTGATGTCGGCTATGGTATTGCTGATGCCTGTGGTGATGCTGTCGGGCATGCTGTTCCCCGTAGAATCGATGCCGCAAGTGCTGCAGTGGCTGGCTGCGCTGGTTCCTCCACGCTACTATATCCAGGCTATGCGCAAGCTGATGATTATGGGTGTGGGCATAAGAGAAGTGGCTCACGAGGTGGCTGTGATGGCAGGCATGACGGTGGTGCTGCTCGCTATCGCACTGAAGAAATTTAACGTAAGATTAGAGTAGAATAATGACACTGAAACATCTTATACGGAAAGAGTTCCTGCAGATACGCCGCAATTCGTTTCTTCCCAAACTCATCATCATGTTCCCCATCGTGGTCATGTGCCTCATGCCATGGGTGATGCAGATGGATGTGAAGAACGTTGTGGTAGACGTGGTTGACATAGACCACACTGTGGAGTCGCAACGCTTGGTGCAGCAGGTCGCGGCCTCCAACTATTTTATTTTTGGTGGCCAGAAAGACACCTACGCCGAGGCAATGAAGGACATCGAAAAGGGCAGTGCTGATATCATCCTCGAAATTCGTGATGGCCAATATCTTATAGCCGCCAATGCCGTCAACGGCACCAAGGGCTCGATGGGCAGCGTCTATCTGAGTCAGATAGTCAGTGCTCCTTTCTCGGCGTCCTCGGCAATTTCTGTGCTAACGCTCTACAATAAACAGCAGGACTATAAACTCTTCATGATTCCTGCGCTTTTTGCCATTGTAATGATGCTGATGACGGGCTTCCTGCCCACACTTAACATCGTTGGCGAGAAAGAGGCCGGCACCATCGAACAGATTAACGTCACCCCTGTCTCCAAGTGGTCGTTCATCCTCGCCAAACTCATTCCTTACTGGGTCATCGCGCTTTTTGTCATCACCGTGTGTCTGCTGTTGGCGTGGATAGTCTATGGCATCACGCCTGCAGGACCTTTGTGGCTCATCTACGTGCTTGCCATGCTTCTGGCGTTGTTCTTCTCGTCGTTCGGACTCATCGTGTCCAACTACTCCGACACCATGCAGCAAGCCATGTTCGTCATGTGGTTCTTTGTGGTATGCATCATGTTGCTCTCGGGACTTTTCACCCCCACGCGCTCCATGCCCCAGTGGGCTTACATGACCACCTACATCAATCCCATGCGCTACTTCATCGATGCTATCCGTACCATATTCATACGAGGCGGAGGCCTGCACGAAACCTTCCACCAGGTATTATCCCTTATGGGCATCAGTACGCTGATGGGATGTTGGGCAGTACAAAGCTATAAGAAGAATAATTGATTGTGTGCCAAATGGTGAATCCGCTAACACTTCGGCCAAGAGTCCTTGGAATTTCAAATGGACTCTCTGCCGATAGTTGAGCGTGTGACCACTCAAAATGCAATGTTACACAATTTTCGCGGGAAACGTGCAGAATGCGCTCATTTTAAATAAAATCGGAATTTACATGAATCGTAATTCTCAAATCATTCGGACTAGTTGGATAGGCATAGTTGCCAATGTCTTTCTGGCAGGTTTCAAGGCGGCAGTAG
>CADAVI010000045.1 GCA_902791295.1 uncultured Bacteroidales bacterium
CTTTTCCTTGGGGCCGTTCTGCTTCCAGAACTTAATTGTAACAGTCAAATTCTTTGCCATTGTTTTATACGGTTTAAGGGTCAATTACTTCTTGTAGTTGCGCTGCTGCACCTTGATGATTTCGTAGTTGAGCGGCTCCTTGATGAGTTCGGGCTTCGTCTCGTCGTTCTTCTGGTACTCCCAGCAGCCGACATAGAAGAAGTTCTCGTCGTCACGCTTGGCCTCACCTTCTTCGGTCTGATGCTCTTCGCGGAAATGACCGCCGCAGCTCTCCTCACGGTGGAGGGCATCCTGAGCCACAAGCTCACCCATGAGGATGAAGTCTCTCAGGTGGATGGCCTTGTCGAGCTCGACATTGAGGCCTTCCTTGGAGCCGGGGATGAAGAGGTTCGTGTTGAACTCGTTGCGAAGATTCTTCAGCAACTTGAGGCCTTCTTCCAGGCCTTCCTTCGTGCGACCCATGCCGACGTGCTCCCACATGATGTGACCCAGCTCCTTGTGGATGCTGTCCACGGAGCGTTTGCCCTTGATGTTCATCAGGCGGTCGATCTCGGCGTTGACGGCCTTCTCGGCCTCTTCAAATTCGGGCAGGTCGGTGGAGAGGCGGGGCCAGATATCCTGGTCGGCCAGATAGTTTTGAATGGTATAGGGCAACACGAAATAGCCGTCGGCCAGACCCTGCATCAGGGCGCTGGCGCCGAGGCGGTTGGCACCGTGGTCGGAGAAGTTGCACTCGCCGATGGCAAACAGGCCGGGGATGGAAGTCTGCAACTCGTAGTCCACCCAGATGCCGCCCATCGTGTAGTGAATAGCGGGGAAAATCATCATGGGCTTGTAGTACTTCACGCCGTTGATTTCCTTGCCGAAGTCGCCGGGATAAACGTCGGTAATCTCCTCGTACATATCGAAGAGGTTGCCGTAGCGCTGCTTCATGGCATCAAGACCCAGACGGTTGATGGACTCCGAGAAGTCAAGGAACACGGCCAGGCCGGTGTTGTTCACACCATAGCCCTTGTCGCAACGCTCCTTGGCGGCGCGGGAAGCCACGTCGCGAGGCACCAGGTTACCAAAGGCGGGATAGCGGCGCTCCAGATAGTAGTCACGATCCTCCTCGGGAATATCCCAAGCCTGAATCTCTCCCTTTTGAAGTTTCTTTGCGTCCTCCAGTTTCTTGGGCACCCAGATGCGGCCGTCGTTACGCAGCGACTCGGACATCAGCGTCAGCTTCGACTGCTTGTCGCCGTGAACGGGGATACAGGTGGGGTGAATCTGCACGTAAGAGGGGTTGGCCATATAGGCACCCTTGCGGTAGCACTGGATGGCGGCGGTGCAGTTGCAGCCCATAGCGTTGGTGGAGAGGAAGTATGCGTTGCCGTAACCGCCGGTGGCAATCACCACAGCATTGGCGGAGAAGCGCTCCAGCTTACCGGTCACGAGGTTCTTCACGATGATGCCGCGGGCACGGCCGTTGACAATCACGACGTCCTCCATCTCGTAGCGGGTGAAAAGCTTCACCTTGCCCTTCTGCACCTCCTTGGACAGGCTGGAATAAGCGCCCAGAAGGAGCTGCTGACCGGTCTGGCCCTTAGCGTAGAAAGTACGGCTCACCTGAGCGCCGCCGAAAGAACGGTTGGCCAGCATGCCGCCGTACTCACGGGCGAAGGGGACACCCTGAGCCACGCACTGGTCGATGATGTTATTGCTGACCTCGGCCAGACGATAAACATTGGCCTCACGGGCACGGTAGTCGCCGCCCTTCACGGTGTCGTAGAAGAGACGGTAAACGCTGTCGCCGTCGTTCTGGTAGTTTTTGGCTGCATTGATACCGCCCTGTGCTGCGATGGAGTGTGCACGACGGGGGGAGTCCTGAATGCAGAAGTTATATACGTTGAAGCCCATCTCGGCCAACGAAGAGGCGGCGCTGGCGCCTGCCAGACCGGTACCTACGACGATGATGTCGAGCTTCAGTTTGTTCTTGGGATTGACGAGGCGCTGGTGAGCCTTATAGTTAGTCCACTTCTCGGCTATCGGTCCCTCGGGGATTCTTGAATCTATAGTTTTTGCCATTGTCTTGAACATTTGAACGGTTAAACTCTTCTTTTACATACAGGGGCAACCGGCAGGAGCGGCACACACTTCCTGATAGTCGCTCGGGACATAACCGGCGCAGAAAGCTACGGCCACAGCCATGAACATCAGGATGACGATGGTGCTGTAGACGAAGCTGACGGCACGCCAGCGGTTGAACCATATCTTGCCGCTCACGCCAAGCGTCTGCATGGCAGACCACATGCCGTGAGTCAGGTGGAACCACAGGGCAATCAACCACACGATGTAGATGCAGGTGTAAACCGGGCAGGAAAAGGTGTTGATGATCTGGCCCACGCCGTCAACAGCACCAATGCCATTACCTGCGTTCATACCCAACTCGGCAGCCATCATATTCCACCAGAAATTGTACAGGTGGAGGCATATGCCGAGAATCACAATGATGCCCAAGACGAACATGTTCTGGGAGGCCCACTCCACCTTGCCGGGCTTGTCGGTCACGGCATAGGAGTCGGTGCCGCGGGCACGACGGTTTTGCACCGTGAGGATGATGGCAAAGATAAAGTGCAAAGCCACCAGCACAGCCAAGCCGATTGTTGCAGCCACGGCATACCAATTACTGCCCAGCATCTCACAAATCCAATTGTAGCCCTCGGCACTGATGAGAGCCACCACATTCATGGATGCGTGGAAGGTCAAAAACAGGATGAGTGCGAGGCCCGTTACGGACATCACCACTTTCCTTCCGATTGATGAATCAATTAACCACATAGGATTTCTTTTTTAATTATTGTGTTATTTGTTGATAATTTTCTGTTATTCTATCATCATTTTTGGGTATTTCCCCAGGCAAATATATAAAAAGTTTAAGAGTTGAGGGACGCCAAGGGTGAGTTTTTTTGCTTTTTTTTAAAATAATAGGTATTTTTGCAGTCGTAAGAGAGCGTTTTACATGGAATTCTCCTATGATGTCATAGTAATTGGGGGCGGACACGCCGGTTCGGAAGCCGCTTGCGCTTCCGCGCGCTTGGGAGCACGCACATGTCTCATAACGATGGACATGAACAAAATTGCCCAAATGTCGTGCAACCCCGCAGTCGGAGGCATTGCCAAAGGGCAGATCGTAAGGGAAATTGACGCTCTCGGCGGACACACGGGAGAGGTGACCGACGCCACCGCCATTCAATTTCGTATGCTCAACCGTTCGAAAGGCCCCGCCATGTGGAGTCCGCGCAGCCAGTGTGACAGAGGCAAATTCATCTGGAAGTGGCGTGAGGTGTTGGAAAACCAAAGCAACCTCGACATCTGGCAGGATCAGGTTGTGGAGCTCTGCGTGAAGACTGACCAGGAAGGGAATCCCGTTGTCTGCGGCGTGCATACGCTGCTCGATGTCAGCTTCAAAGCCCCCTGCGTGGTCATCACCGCCGGCACATTCCTCAACGGCCTGATGCATATCGGACGCACCCGGATTCCGGGCGGACGCTGCGCAGAGCCGGCGGCCCTCCACCTGACGGAAAGCATCACCCGATACGGCATTCGCCAAGGACGGATGAAAACCGGGACTCCGGTCCGCATTGACGGACGCTCGGTGCACTTTGACGAGATGGAGCAGCAGCCGGGCGACGAGGATTTCCACCAGTTCTCTTTCATGGGGCAGCGGCGCCCCTTGCCGCAACTGCCCTGCTGGATTACTTATACCAACCCCAAGGTGCATGAACGCCTGCGCGCCGCCCTGCCCGACTCTCCCCTCTTCAACGGGCAGATACAGAGCATCGGGCCGCGCTACTGTCCGAGCATCGAGACCAAGCTGGTCACCTTTGCCGACAAAGATCAGCACCAGCTCTTTCTGGAGCCGGAGGGCACTGACACCCGCGAGTTCTACCTCAACGGTTTCTCGTCCTCCCTGCCTATAGACGCCCAAATAGAGGCGCTGAAAGAAATTCCCGCCTTCAGAGACCTGAAAATCTATCGTCCGGGCTACGCCATCGAATATGACTATTTCGACCCCACACAGCTTCACCATACACTGGAGTCCAAAGTGGTCAGCGGTCTGTTTCTGGCCGGACAGGTCAACGGCACGACAGGCTACGAGGAAGCCGCCGGACAGGGATTGATTGCCGGCCTGAATGCCGCCCTCAAATGTGCGGCAGCAGGCAGCGGAAACACCTTCAGGAGCTTTACGCTTGCCCGAGATGAAGCCTACATCGGCGTGCTCATTGACGACCTGGTTACCAAAGGTGTTGATGAGCCGTACCGCATGTTCACCTCAAGGGCCGAATACCGCATCCTCCTGCGCCAGGACGACGCCGACCGCCGCCTCACGGAACGGGGCTTCGAGATTGGTGCCGTTGACCAAAACCGCCTGCAGCACTGGCTCTCCAAAAAGAAGGAAATTGACCGCATCATCTCCTTCACGCAAGATTTTTCCGTGAAGATGGAACGCATCAATCCCCATTTGGAGCAATTGGGCACAACGCCCTTGGAAAGAGGCTGCCGACTGAACACCCTTTTGGCGCGCCCACAACTCAATGTCAACAACTTGGCACCTGCTATCCCGCAACTTGCGACGCTGATGGACAGCATCCGGGACCGACGCGAGGAAACATTGGAGGCCGCAGAAGTAATGATTAAATATGAGGGATATATCCGCAGAGAGCGGGAGTTCGCCGACAAGATGCACCGCCTGGAAGACATCCGGATAGACGGTCACTTTGATTATAGCTCGCTGCAGTCGCTCTCCACTGAGGCTCGGCAAAAACTGGAGCGTATTCGCCCGGTCTCTATCGGTCAGGCGTCCCGCATCCCGGGCGTATCCCCCTCCGACATCAATGTATTGCTCGTCCTGCTCGGGCGTTAATGTTCCACGTGAAACAAAACTTCATTCTAAAACATAATACACATGAACAACAAAACACTTTTGGAAAATCTGAGATGTATTCCCGACTTCCCCAAAAAGGGCATTAACTTCCGGGATGTGACCACACTCTACAAGAACGCCGAGTGCATGCAAATCATGCTGGACGAAATGTACGAACTCTACAAAGATAAAGGCATCACAAAAATTGTAGGCATTGAGAGTCGGGGGTTCATTATGGCAGCCGCTTTGGCAGCCCGGCTGAACGCCGGCGTCGTGCTCGCCAGAAAGCCGGGCAAACTTCCCTCTACAGTCATTAAGGAATCCTTCTCGAAAGAATACGGCGTGGACACAGTGGAGATGCACCTGGACTCCATTGACGAGAACGACGTTGTCCTCATTCATGACGATCTGCTCGCAACAGGCGGCACCGCAAAAGCAACCTGGAAATTGGTGAAACATTTCAACCCGAAGAAAATCTACATGAACTTCATCATAGAGATTACCGACGAAGGTCTCCACGGACGCGACCTGTTTAAAGGTCTGGTGGACGTCACCACACTGATGAAGATTTGACCGGAGGCCACTCCCCTACCCACCTCAAAAAAGATATATTTAACCACAGATGACTGCGGAAGAAAACGAGCTGCGACTGAAACGACTGAAGAGCATCGTTTCGTCATTGCCTGAAACGCCCGGCTGCTACCAATATTTGGATGAAAGCGGCACCATCATCTATGTGGGTAAAGCCAAAAACCTCAAACGGCGCGTGTCGAGCTACTTCAACCGCGAACACGACTCCCGCAAGACGGCTATACTCGTCTCCAAAATACAGGACATAAAATACATCGTGGTCAACACGGAGGAAGATGCCCTGCTCTTGGAAAATAACCTGATTAAACAGTGGTCGCCCCGCTACAACATCCTTCTGAAAGACGGAAAGACCTACCCGAGCATCTGTGTGACCAACGAATATTTTCCGCGAATATTTCAAACCAGAAAGATAAACCGGAAATACGGGACATACTACGGCCCCTATAGCCACGTCCCCACTCTTTACGCTCTGCTCGAACTCATCAAAAAGCTCTTCCCTATACGCCGTTGCTCCGAACACATCAGCGAAGAAAGCATCAAAAACGGACGACACAAACTGTGCCTGGAATACCATATTAAAAACTGTATGGGACCATGCACAGGCCTGCAGTCACACGATGAATATATGAAATTCATCGCGCAGGCTAAAGAGATTCTGTCCGGAAATACCGCAGCATTGGAGCGGCAAATGGTGGAAGAGATGCAACAGTTGGCCTCAGAAATGAAGTTTGAAGAAGCCGAGAAACTGCGTCGGAAATACGAAATCCTGCAAAACTACAGATCAAAATCTGAGGTGGTTTCATCAACATTGCACGATATAGACGTCTTTAATATCGAAGACAACGAGAAAGTCTGCTATATCAACTATCTGCATGTCGTGCACGGATGCATCAACCAGGCCTTTACATTTGAATATGCCAAACGTTTGGACGAAACGCCGGAGGAACTTCTGCTGTACGGCATCACTGAAATGCGTGCCAGATTCGGGAGTAAAAGTAAGGAGATTGTGGTGCCGTTCCACGTGGAACAATTCAGCGACAGTTTGGAGATAACAATTCCTCAACGGGGAGACAAGAAAAAGCTTCTGGAACTGTCGAAACTTAACGTGCTGCAGTATAAAAAAGACCGGCTGCAGCAGTCGGACAAGCTCAACCCGGAACAGAAGCAGACACGCATTCTGAAAGAGTTAAAGGATACACTGGGGCTGGACCGGCTGCCAATGCAAATAGAGTGCTTCGACAACTCCAATATCAGCGGCAGCGATCCTGTGGCAGGTTGTGTCGTCTTTAAGAAAGGGAAGCCGAGTAAAAAGGACTATCGCACATACAATATTAAAAGTGTTGTCGGGCCCGATGACTACGCTTCAATGCAGGAAGTGGTACGACGCCGCTACAGCCGAATGAAGGAAGAGGGCACTCCCCTGCCCGACTTAATCATCACCGACGGCGGCATCGGACAGATGTCGTCTGTGCGCGAAATCATCGAAGACGAGTTGCACCTCAACATACCTATTGCGGGATTGGCTAAGGACGACAAACACCGCACACACGAACTGCTATACGGTTTTCCTCCGGCCACAATACAAATGAAAACAGACTCTGCTCTGTTCCGTCTGCTCACACAGATTCAGGATGAGGTGCACCGCTTTGCCATCTCATTTCACCGAAACAAACGCAGCAAGCACCAAGTGGCCAGCGAATTGGACGAAATACAAGGTATCGGCCCTAAAAGCAAGGAACTTCTGCTGCGGCATTTTCATAGTTTTAACCGCATTAAAACGGCCTCCATGGATGAGATTGCCTCCATCATCGGTCAAACCAAAGCAAGCAAAATCATTGAATATCTAAATATTTAAACATATGGAAGACAACAAGTACGAACAGGCCCTGGCACAGTATAACACAGTCATCGATGACAATCAGGTGAAAAAGGCCGTAGAAACCATTCTGCAACATGCCGGCGAAAACCATACGCCGGACGTCATGAAGTTTCTCTTGAGCTGCGTAGAACTCACCTCGTTGAAATCAACTGATTCCGATGAAAGCATCATGGCACTCGCCGAAAAAATCAACCGTTTTGACGAAGAATATCCGGAGTTACCGCACGTTGCCACCATTTGCGTATTTCCTTGTTTTGCATCCATCGTGCATGACACACTTCAAGTGGACGGCGTTGAAATCGCCTGTGTCAGCGGCAACTTCCCTTCATCTCAAGCTTTGATTGAAGTCAAAGTGGCAGAAACCGCCCTCGCCTGCAAAGACGGAGCCACCGAGATTGACATCGTCATGAGCGTAGGGCGTTTCCTCAGCGGCGACTACGAAACCGTTTGCGACGAAATCTCCGAATTGAAGGCTGCCTGCGGTGAATGCCGGATGAAAGTAATCCTTGAAGTCGGACTGCTCGGCAGCATGAGCAATGTGAAGAAAGCTGCACTTCTGTCAATGTATTCCGGCGCCGATTTCATCAAGACCAGCACAGGCAAAGAACAGTCGGTGGCTTCACCGGAAGCTGCTTATGTGATGTGTCAGGCGATAAAAGAGTACTACGATAAAACCGGCATACGCATCGGCTTCAAACCGGCCGGCGGATTGAACACCGTTGAGGACGCCCTCTCCTACTACACCATCGTCAAAGAGGTTCTCGGCAAGGAGTGGCTCACAACGGAGTACTTCAGACTGGGTACAAGTCGTCTCACTAACCTCCTTTTGAGTGAATTTCTCGGACGGGAGGTCAAGTTCTTCTGATTTTAAGCAAATCTCAGGCGGGATAAATTGCTGCTATCTGCTCTTTTTTAGAGAGATAGCGGCATTTTTTGTGTATCACCATTTGCGGCCGGCCACAAAGGAAATGTATTCTTTCAGGGATTTTTGCACTTCTACGTTCTTAACGTCGTCCAAAAGTCCGGCAGTCATGTTGCAGAAGTCGCACATCGTCTTCTCGGCGTAAACGATACCGTCATTTTCAATCGTAAGACGAACAATCTTACGAATGTCGTCATCGCTCGCTATACCTTTTCTAATAGAAAGTATCTTCTCGCGACACTCAGGGCAGACCTGCGCCAGATGAAGCACGGGGAGTGTCAACTTGCCTTCGCGCATATCTTGACCCACGGGCTTGCCCAAGGTGCCCTCTCCTACTCCGTCCTCCGCTATATAGTCCAGAATGTCGTCACGAAGCTGGAAACAGATTCCTGCCAAAGTGCCCAGTCCTTGGAAACGTACCACATCGCCCTTGCTGCCGCCGCAAAGCATCGCACCGAGTTCACCGCAGGCAGAAAATAGCGATGCAGTCTTCTTGCGGATAACGTCGTAATAGGACGACTCGCCAAACTCTTCCGACTCCAGGTTGTCGAGCTGCTCCAACTCGCCTTGGGCCAGAGTTTGCCCCAGTTGGGCAACAACCTTCATGACGCGCTGGTTGCGGGTCATCACCGAATGCTCCAAAGCCTTCGACAAAAGAAAGTCACCCACAAGCACAGCCGCCTGATTGCTCAAAAAAGCATTAAGCGAAGGAACTCCCCGGCGTAGAGGGCTTTCGTCCACGATGTCGTCGTGCACCAAAGACGCCGTATGGAGCAACTCCAAGGCACAGGCGGCATGAAGACATTTGAGATTTACTTCACCGCAAGCCTTGCCTGCCAACAACATCAGAATAGGCCTCATCTGCTTGCCTTTCCTGCGGAGCACATAATCCAAGGCTGTCTTCAGCATACCGTTGCCGGTAGAGAGAGAGGACGTGAAGAGCGCATTAAAATGCTCCAATTCCTCCTTTACTGGCTGCTGTATGATCTCAAGCGATGACAATTAACTTCTCAAATTTGGCACAAAGATATAAAAAACATCAGACCTTACAGGGCAGCGAGCAAAGAATTTTTGTCTAAGTAAGGAAAAAATCGTATTTTTGTGCCATGAAGTTGTTCCTACTGGACGGATATGCCCTCATTTATCGGGCATATTACGCATTTATCAATTCTCCCCGCATCAACTCGAAGGGGCAGAATACCAGTGCCGTGTTGGGATTTGTCAACACGCTGGAGGAAATACTTCGCAAACAGCAGCCCTCGCACATCGGCGTCGCCTTCGACCCTCACGGCGGCACGTTCCGCCACAAAGCTTTTCCCAGTTATAAAGCACAACGCGAGCAGACACCGGAAGCCATCACCTTTGCGGTGCCCATCATCAAACAGATTTTGGAGGCCTATCGCATCCCCATCCTAGAAGTGGCCGGATACGAAGCCGACGACGTCATTGGCACCCTGGCCCATCAGGCTGACAGACAAGGCATTGAGACCGTCATGATTACGCCCGACAAGGACTACGGCCAACTCGTCACCGAACGCGTCACCATGCTGCGTCCGCCTGTGGGCAAAAACGACTGGACTCCTATGGGGCCTCACGAGGTGTGCGAGAAATGGGGCATTCAGAATCCCAGGCAGGTCATCGACATTCTGGGACTTATGGGCGACTCCTCCGACAACATACCCGGATGCCCGGGAGTGGGAGAGAAGACGGCCACCAATTTGATTCAACAGTTTGGCGGCGTGGAAGGACTGCTGCAGCACACGGACGAACTCAAAGGCGCCATACAGAAGAAAGTGACGGAAAACGAGCAACAGATTCGCGACAGCTATTGGCTGGCCACGATAGCGCTGGACGTTCCCATTACGTTGGATATGAACCTGTTGGAGCGCAAGGACCTGAACGAAGAAGCCCTGCGCGAAATATACGAGTCTCTGGAGTTCGGCTTTTTGCTGAAGAAGATTAAGGGCGGCAACGCAGAAAGCGAGCCGACAGCGAAAGCAAAAAAGAAGCCAACAGACAGCAGCCAACTGGATTTGTTCGCCGACTTCAACCCTCAGGACAACACAACAGTGCCAACAGAGCCGTTGGAAGAGCTGGTTGAAAATGGGGAAGAGGTCATCGGACACGATCTCAAATCCATCTTCCGCAAGAACGGACAGGCGTGGCCGAAAAAGCCCTGCTTTGACACCATGCTGGCCCACTATCTGCTGCATCCCGAGATGACCCACAGCCTCTCTGCCATCTCACAGGGAGAGAGTCTGACTGCGCTGCGTCAGCGCCTGGAGCGTGAGCTTAGGGAACAAAACCTTTGGGAACTGTTCCAAACCGTCGAAATGCCTCTGGCACCCATACTCCTGGAAATGGAGAGGGTAGGGGCCCGCATCGATACGGAAGGACTGAAGGAGACCTCGCGTCTCTATACCGAGCGCATGAACGCCTTGGAGGAAGAGATTCACCAACTCTCCGGCGTGCCCGGATTCAACATCGCCTCGCCGAGACAGGTGGGAGAGGTGCTCTTCGACCGTCTTCACCTGAGCGACAAACCGAAAAAAACCAAAACCGGGCAGTATGTGACATCGGAAGAGGTTCTTGAAAGCCTGCGCGGCAGCCATCCCATTGTGGATAAAATCCTTCAGCACCGCAGCTTCAAGAAACTGCTCGGCACCTACATTGACGCCCTCCCGCTGCTCATCAACAAGGAGACGGGTCACATCCACACCACCTTCAATCAGGCCGTCACCGCTACCGGACGCCTCTCATCGTCCAATCCCAACCTGCAAAACATCCCCGTGCGCGACGCAGAGGGCAAAGAGGTGCGCAAGGCCTTCATTCCCGACGAGGGCGAACTGTTCTTCTCCGCCGACTATTCTCAGATAGAACTGCGCATCATGGCGCATCTCTCCGGCGATGAAAATCTCATCGACGCCTTCCTCAGCGGACAGGACATCCACGCCGCCACTGCAGCCAAGATCTTCCACAAGAAGATAGAGGACGTGACCTCCGATGAGCGACGCAGCGCCAAGACCGCCAATTTCGGTATCATATACGGCATTTCTGCCTTCGGACTGGCTCAGCGTATAGGTTGCAGCCGCAGCGAGGCCAAGAGCCTGATAGACGGCTATTTTCTCACCTATCCGAAAGTGCGCGAGTATATGGACGAGAGCATCCGGCTGTGCCGTGAGCGCCTCTACGCCGAGACCATCTTCCACCGCCGCTGTCATCTGCCGGACATCATGAGCGGAAACGCCGTGGTGAGAGGCTATGCCGAACGCAACGCCATCAACGCCCCCATTCAGGGCAGCGCGGCCGACATCATCAAGGTGGCCATGATTCGTGTTGCCCGCCGTATGAAGCAGGAAGGCGTCAAAAGCCGCATGATACTGCAGGTGCACGACGAACTCAACTTCTCCGTGCCCCGCGATGAAAAAGAACTGATGCAACGCCTGGTCATTGAGGAGATGCAGGCAGCCGTTGTGCTGCGGGTGCCGCTCATTGCCGATGCAGGGTGGGGCAGCAACTGGTTGGAAGCTCACTAAACACACAGATACATATCACCATAGTACAATTTGAAGAAAAATGAATGGAAAAGTAATAAAACTGACGGCATTCTCCCTGCTGTTCTGCCTGTTGGGTGCAGCCAATGACGGTGCCGCCGGAACAAAAACCGGGACCGGCGACAAAACGGACAGCATCAGTGTGGATAGCGCCAAAAGGGATACCGTCCGCATTGATTCCCTGCGCGTTCATGTGTACAAAGACTCCGTTTATGTCAGCGTGGCAACGGAAGACACGATACAACTGCAACCGGGAGAATCCGTCATCCAGCTCAAAGAGGTGGACATCTACGGCGATCAGGAGACCGACCTGGAAAAGGCGCTCAAAGCCTCTCTCGGCAACAGTCTGGAACTGAATGCTCCCGGCTCGATGTCGCTCTCCGACGGCGTACGCAAACTGCTCGGCCGCAAGGGCACCAAAGAGCAGCGCAAACGCGAAGAAACCAAAAAGCGTCTGGAGCGCCTCGACCGCGTCAAGACCTTCGAGGAACAACTTCAAGAGGCCATCCTGATGCAGCAGCAGTTGGACTATCAGGACTCGCTCATGAAGGCGCAAAAAAGACAAAACAACAATAAATAAAGACCTGCCATGAAAGTCATCAATCTCTCATCCAAACCCACCATCCTCTCACAGTTTCTTTCCGAAATCCGTGATGTGAAAATACAGGGCGACCGCCTGCGCTTCCGCGAAAACATCCGCCGCATCGGCCACATTGAGGCCTATGAGGTCAGCCGCCTGCTGAACTATAAGGAAGAGGAAATCCAGACGCCCGTGGCCAATTGCATGGTGCACCGCCTCGATGAAGATATTGTCCTGGGCACCGTGTTCCGCGCCGGGCTTCCCCTGCACGAGGGCTTCCTCGACCTTTTCGACAATGCCGGCAACGCCTTCGTTTCTGCCTATCGCTACTATCTCAACAGGGAAGGCACCAACATCGGCGTCAACATCGAATATCTGGCCACACCCTCGCTTGAGGGCAAGACGCTCATCATCGTCGATCCCATGCTGGCCACCGGCGAAAGCATGGAACTGGCTTACAAGGCCTTCAGCACGAAGGGCACGCCCGCCCGCCTCATCATGGTCTCCGTGATTTCGGCCAAGAGCGGCGTGGACCATCTGCGCAAGATCTTCCCCGAGGACGACGTCACCTTCATCACCGCAGCAATAGATCCGGGGCTCAACGACCATTTTTATATAGTGCCGGGTCTTGGTGACGCCGGCGACCTCATGTATGGGGAGAAACTCAACTCCAGAAGAGATTCCTAACTAACAACAAAATACACGTAATCATGCTGTTCGATGACATATCCGAAGGCATCAAGGAGGCCATGAAGGCCAAAGATGCCGTGCGCCGCGACACGCTGCGCAACGTTAAAAAAGTGTTTCTTGAGGCCAAGACCGCTCCCGGCGCCAACGACGAGCTCTCCGACGCCGACGCGCTGAAAATCCTTCAGAAACTGGCCAAACAGGGCCGTGAGTCCGCAGAAATCTTCACACAGCAGGGTAGGGCAGACCTCGCCGAAAACGAACTTGCTCAGGTGCGCGTGCTGGAGGAATATCTCCCCAAGCAGCTCTCCGAAGCTGAACTGGAAAGCGCCCTGCGCGCCATCATCACTCAACTGGGCGTCACCGAACCCCGCGAGATGGGCAAGGTGATGGGCGTCGCCACCAAACAGCTGGCAGGCAAAGCCGACGGCAAGGCCATCAGCGCAATGGTGAAGAAAATCCTCGCCTAAAGACCCTTTCCGGAGGGGGAACTGAGTTCCACCACCTCCAAGTCCTTGATTTCCTTTCCGTCAACGGTGAAGCGCACCAGCGTTCTCACCGTTTGGAATCCTTGTATGCCGGCCGCTCCGGGATTGATGTGCAGACAGCCGAGCTGTTTGTCGTACATCACCTTGAGGATGTGCGAATGGCCGGAGATGAAGAGTTGCGGCGGATTGGCGACCAGTTTTTTATATATAGCGGGTGAATAGTGTCCGGGATAACCGCCGATGTGGGTCATCACCACCTCGACCTCCTCGCAGCGAAAGCGATACACTTCCGTGAACATACGCCTGACGTCACCGCCGTCGATGTTGCCATAGACAGCACGAAGGGGCGCTATTTCCTGTAGGCGTTCCACCAGCAGCATGCTGCCGATGTCGCCCGCATGCCAGATTTCGTCGCATTCGGCGAAGTGTTTGGCGTAGCGCTCGTCCCACCATCCGTGAGTGTCGGAAAGCAGTCCTATTCTCTTCATTTTCTGCTACTTCAAGAAGACGAAATACACCGCCATAATGAGACAGAGGAAGGCGGCGGCGTGATTCCAATGCAGCGATTCGCCTTCGAAAAACACGGTGACGAAGACGGTGAAGACGGAGAGCGTGATGACCTCCTGAATCACCTTCAGCTGCATCAGCGTGAAGGGCCCGCCGTTGCCGACAAAGCCGATGCGGTTGGCCGGCACCTGACAGGAATATTCCGGCAAGGCCAGAAGCCACGACAGCAGGATGACGAAGATGAGCGGCGTGTGCTGCGTGAAGACGTTGATTTGCTGCAACTTCAGGTGACCGTACCAGGCGAAGGTCATGAAGATGTTGGAGACAATGAGCAGAGCAATAGTATAAATCTGGTTCATATCGGCTGAAAATCTGGTGCAAAGGTACGAAAACTTTGATTGATATATCATCACCGTTCCGAAAAAATTTGGAGAATATAAGTTATACTTTAAAAAATAAGTTAGAAAATTCAAGCAAATTACGATGTCGTGACTTATACTGAATGAGTTGACGCCAGTCGGAACATTCGTAAATCTTTACAAAGCGTAGAAGCGACCGTTTTTCATTCCCGATGGCGAAATTCCGTTTTCCCACGGGGCCGCAAATTTTCTCCCGTGGAGGTGCAAATTTCTGCTCCCTAACTGGCGCGCAAATTTTCTCTAACTAGGGCTCAGAATTTTTTAACCGGAACGGATGTTTGTTCCCTGAGTTTTCTCTTTTTCTCAAATTATCATTTTGTTTTTTTTGAAAAAAATAAGAGCGGATTCCGGAAAAGTTGCCCCGGTTGTTTGCAGTTTCAAAGAAAAAGTGTATTTTTGGAAACAAAAAACATCAACTTACGCATAAATCTAACCTTAAAAATCATTTTCCTAAAACCTCTGCTATGAGATGGCGTAGCCTTCACTTACCTTTGCAGAAAAATCGATAAAAAATGAAAGACAACGACAGAGGACAAAGCCTGATAACCAAATACGTCTGGGTGATAGACACCATCTATCGCAAGCGTAAGATTTCGTTTAAGGAACTGAACGAACTATGGCTCCGAGACGACATCAGCAGAGGTATTGAGATACCCAAACGCACCTTTGACAACTGGAGGTCTGTCATTTCAGATATGTTTGGCATCAGCATCTCCAATGAGGGTCGTGGCGAGTATCGTTACTAT
>CADAVI010000046.1 GCA_902791295.1 uncultured Bacteroidales bacterium
TGATATGAAGGGACGCCCTGCTGCACGCGGGGCGTCTTTTTTTCGTCCAGCGTCACCGTCCAGTGCTCCATGCCGTTGGTCACGATGAGCACGGGCACCTGCAGCACCAGGTTGTAGCGCAGCACCTGGTCCAGCACGCGCTCCGTCAGTGCCACGTAGGGCGCCTTGTATTCGATGATGACGGCCGGGCGTCCCTCGCGGTCGTAGAAGATGCTGTCGCAGCGACGCTTCATGCCGTTCTGTGCGATGGTGACCTCGTTGCCCAACCTGGCGGCGGGGTAGCCCAGATGCTCCGTCATCCAGTGGGTGAACTGCTGCCGCACCCATTCCTCAGGCGTCAGGGTGACCCAGCGTCGTCTCAGGAAGTCCCACACCTTGAGTTTCCCGGCACGATGCTCCACCTTGAGGGCGGCTGTAGGCAGATTGAGTTGCAGCATAGACTTGTCGTTTCTCTGCAAAAGTACAAAAAAATAACCGAATAACGGAAAAAAGGGGAGGGCGCGGACGGCGAACCACAAACTTTTTCGTACTTTTGCAGGGTATTATGGCACAGTCACGCATCACAGGGCCGACAATGGAGGACATCATCAAAGATGCTCGCAGCGGCCGTGTGGCTCCCGTCTATGTCCTGGCCGGCACCGAGCCCTACTTCATCGACAGCCTGTCGAACGAGTTGACGGGGTTGCTGATGCCGGAGCAGAACAGAGACTTCGACATGAGCCTCTTCTATGGCCTGGAGACCGATGCCAACCGCATCATCGAGGCCTGCCGCCAGTTTCCGCTGTTGGGCGACCGCCGTGTCGTCCTGGTGAGGGAGGCGCAGCAGCTGCGCGGCGGGCTGGACGCTCTGGAGCCGTACTGCAAGACGCCTTCCGAGAAAACGGTGCTGATCCTCTGCTTCAAAGGCGTGGAGCCCGACATGCGCAAGGCGGCCGCTAAGGCGGTCGTGGCGCACGGGGGTGTCATCTATGAAAGCAGGAAAGTCTACGAGAGTGCGCTCCCGGCTTTCATCACGCGCCGCCTCAAAGCCCGCGGTGTGGCCATCGAGCCCAAAGCCGCCGAGATGCTGGTGGAGCATGTGGGCACCGACCTCTCGCGCATGGACAGCGAACTGGAGAAACTGGCCGGAGCATTGCCCGCCGGTGAAAAACAGGTCACTGCGGCCATGGTGGAGGAGCAAACCGGACTCAGTCGTGACTATAATAATTACGAACTGGTGTCCGCGCTGGCAAAAAAAGACAAAACTCAGGCGCTAAAGATAGTAAGATATTTTAACGACAATCCCCGCAGCTTTGCCCTCCCGCCAACCCTCTCCACACTCTTCTCTTTCTATGCTGATCTGATGCAGGCCTACTATGCTCCCGACAAGTCGGAGCGGGGAGTGGCCGAGTGGTTGGGGCAGCCGGACTGGAAGGTGCGCAAGGACCTCATGCCGGCCCTTCGCATCTACGCCGCCAGAAAGGTGATGAGGATTCTTTCTGAGATACGTCAAACGGATGCCAAGTCGAAGGGGGTGGAGGGCTGTCGCATGGCCCCCGGCGACCTTCTTTTGGAACTCGTCTGCTTCATTTTCGACTGATTTTTTCTCTATAATCTCTTTTTTTCAGAACACGATTTCTTGGCCCCAATCCCCAAGAATATAGGGCTTTTTGCCCGTTTTTGACGCGCTGAGAATGGCGTGGACGAGGGCGGGAGAGCGGCAGTTTGGAGTCGTGAAAACCGTGTGAAACAGAAAAATTTGTGTTTAAAAATGTAATCACAGAATTTGAATATGCAAACGAATTTTCTGTTGTGTGGATATATAAATTCGAATTTACAAACATAAAACGCTCTGGCGGATGACTTCGGTCGGATATTCGTACGGGTCGACGGATTAAGATAGTCGTATTTCTGACCGCATATTTATTTGTATGATATTATTTATTGTTTCTGTTTGCAAATCAACATTAAAGGCACTTTTGTTAAGGCTCTGTTTTCTTAATAATTTCTTAAAACAGCCCCGGTTTATGCAAGAACGGCTGTTTCGACAGGTTTTTGCGTTGTTTTGGTGGTTTAATCGCCTGTTTATTATCCTAATGCGTGTTTTTATATGAATATTCTGCTTTAATCCGGATTGTTAAAATCTGATAATATAAATCCCCGAACTTCAATCTTGTTGATTACAAATTCGAATGCATTTCGGACAAAATGTTTATCATATGTAAATATAGATTTTCATTCTCAAATATTTGGTTGTTTGAATTAATTTTCGTACCTTTGCCTCCGAAATTGATAACACTGACGTCAAATCAAAAACGTTTTTTCGGCATGAAGGATCGCATCAAACTCATCATGGAACAACAGGGGTGCAATCAGGTGGCCTTCGCTCACATGATAGGTATCGCCCCCGCCACCCTCTCCGGCATCTTCAACGGACGCACTCAGCCGACCCTGGCCACCGCCAAGGCCATCCATGATTGCTTCCCTGCCATCTCTCTCAACTGGCTCATGTTCGGTGAGGGCGAGATGACCGGCACTGCGTCTTCCGCTTCACCTCTTATTAATAATGAGGACGGCCTTTCCTTCGAACTGCCCGAGGGGGCTGCGCCTTCCGCCTCCGCTCCTTCAGCGTCTGCCGCCCCCTCTTCCGCCTCAGCTGCCCAAGGCCCCAAACAGCGTCGCGGCGACGTTGTCGATACCTTGGTGAAAAATGCTGACAAAACCGAGCGTAAGATTTCGGAGATAAGAGTGTTCTTCGACGACGGCACCTACGAGGTCTATCTCAGCTTCAAGTCCTGAGGATTCGTCTTCTTTCGCCGCCCTTCCGTGTCATCTTGTGCAGATAGCGTCAGTTTTTGGACTGCCGAGTGCCCTTATGTCGGGATTTTCCCTTATCTTTGCAGGCGTAATTCGTTAAATCAGCGCGCCAACGATGAAGAAATCGACAGCCATACTCCTGCTCCATTGCCCCGACAAGGTGGGCATCATCATGGAGATAACCAAGTTTATCACCGACAACCACGGCAACATCCTCTACCTGGATCAGTGCGTGGACCAGATCGACCACCGCTTCTTTATGCGCGTGGAGTGGGATCTTGACGGCTTCCTCATCCCCAAGGAGAAGATTTCCGAGTTCATCTCCACGCTCTACGCCCAGCGCTACGAGATGAAGTTCATGCTCAAGTTCTCCAGCGAGCGCCCCCGCATGGCCATCTTCGTCAGCAAGATGTCCCATTGTCTCTACGACCTGCTGGCGCGCTGGAAGGCCGGCGAACTCGACGTCGAGATTCCCTGCATCGTCTCCAATCACGAAGACCTGCGCTATGTGGCCGATCAGTTCGGGCTGCCCTACTACGTCTTCTCCATCAACAAGGACTGGTCCAACAAGCGTGAGGTGGAGGAGGCCGAGATGAAACTCCTGCGCGAGCACGGCGTCACCTTCATCGTCCTGGCCCGTTACATGCAAATCATCAGCGACGACATGATTGCCGCCTATCCCAACCACATCATCAACATCCACCACTCCTTCCTGCCCGCTTTCGTCGGCGCCAAGCCCTATCATCAGGCCTATGAGCGCGGCGTGAAGATTATCGGCGCCACCAGCCACTACGTCACCGCAGAACTCGACGCCGGTCCCATCATCGAGCAGGACGTCATCCGCATCACCCACAAGGACACCCCCGAGACCCTCGTGCTCAAGGGCAAGGACCTCGAGAAGATTGTCCTCTCGCGTGCCGTCAAGGCCCATATCGACCGCAAGGTGCTGGCCTACAAGAACCGCACCATCATATTCTCATAAGGTAGCGCGCATATGAAGAGCATCGTCGATTTTCGCGTCAAGGAGGTCAGCCCCTGCGGCGACCGTGCGGTCCTGTTGCGCCTCTCTGCGCCCGGCGCCATGCCGGAGTGCGTGCCCGGCCAGTTCGTCCAGGTGCGTGTGGACGGCAGCCGCGACACTTTTCTGCGCCGTCCGATTTCCATCCATTGGGCCGACACCGCTGCCGGCGAGCTGTGGCTCCTGGTGCAGTTGGTGGGTGAGGGCACACGCCGGCTCGGACAACTCAGGGCGGGCGACAGCCTCAACCTCGTGATGCCGCTCGGCAACGGCTTCTCCGGCCTCGATGCTCTGCGTGCTGCAGCGGCAGCGGCCGGTGTCTCGGAGCCCAAGCCTCTCCTTGTGGGCGGCGGCGTCGGTGTGGCTCCCTTATATTATTATGGTGCGTGGCTCAAAGCCCGCGGCGTGGAGCCCACCTTCCTGCTCGGCGCCCGCTCCAAAGGGCTGCTGTTGCAGCTGGAGGCTTTCGAGGCCGTCGGCCGTGTCTTCGTCACCACGGAGGACGGCAGCCTCGGCGAGCGCGGCTTCGTCACGCAGCATTCCGTGCTGCAGCGCGAGCGCTTCACCGGCATTCATGTGTGCGGTCCTGCCCCCATGATGAAGGCAGTGGCCAGCTATGCCGGGGCAGAAGGCATCGCCTGCGAGGTGAGCCTGGAGAACATGATGGCCTGCGGACTGGGTGCCTGCCTCTGCTGTGTGGAGAAGACCGTCAGGGGCAACGTCTGTGTCTGCAAGGAAGGGCCGGTTTTCAACATTAACGAACTGACGTGGAACTGATATGGCAGATTTGACAACCTCTATAGGAGCTCTGGGGCTCAGGAATCCCGTGATGACGGCCAGCGGCACGTTCGGCTACGGCATAGAGTATCAGGACTTCATCCGCCTGGAGGACCTTGGCGGCATCATCGTCAAGGGCACCACGCTCCGTCCGCGCGAGGGCAACGACTACCCCCGCATGGCCGAGACGCCCTCCGGCATGCTCAACTGTGTGGGCCTCCAAAACAAGGGGGTGGACTATTTCTGCTCCGAGATATATCCCAAGATACGCGACATCGGCACCCACATGATTGTCAACGTCTCCGGCTCTTCGCCCGAGGACTATGCCGAGTGTGCCGCGCGTATCGACGCTCTGGAGCGCATACCGGCCATCGAACTCAACATCTCGTGCCCCAATGTGCGCGACGGCGGCATGGCTTTCGGCGTCACCTGCGAGGGTGCGGCCTCTGTGGTGCGCGCCGTGCGCAAGGCCTACCGTAAGACGCTCATCGTGAAACTCTCGCCCAACGTCACCGACATCGTCGCCATTGCCCGTGCTGTGGAGGACGAGGGCGCCGACGCCGTCTCGCTGATTAACACGCTCATGGGCACGGCCATCGACATAGAGCGCCGGTGCAGGAAGCTGTCCATCGGCACTGGCGGCCTTTCCGGCCCCTGTGTCAAGCCTGTGGCGCTGCGCATGGTCTGGCAGGTGGCTCACGCCGTCGGCATCCCCGTGGTGGGCTTGGGCGGCATCTCTTCGGCCACCGACGCCATCGAGTTTCTCATGGCCGGTGCCAGTGCTGTCGAGATTGGCACGGCCAACTTCCTCGACCCGGCCGTCTCCGTCAAGGTTGTCCGCGGCATTGATGCCTGGCTCGACGCTCACGGCTGCGCCTCCGTCCGCGACATCATCGGTGTCGCCGAGTAACTCTGAATCCTGAATCCTGAATCTTGAATCCTTAACCGTTAACCATTAACCGTTAACCGTTATTCACAGTTCTATCCTTAACCGTTAACCATTAACCGTTAACCGTTATTCACAGTTCTCTCGGTGACAGTTTCTGCACGCGGCCGTTCTTGCACACCACCAGTTTCAGGTTGTCGTGCTTGGCCCGCTCCACCAACCGCTTCTGCGCCAGCAGGATGCCTTTGTCGATGCGCTCCTGCAATTCTTTGATGTCCTGTTCGCTCATACGGCCGGTGTCTGTTTGTCGTTAGCAGCCCCGTCCTTGTCCTCTTCCTCATGTGCTGTGGGCGGGGTGTCGTATTTCTGCTGCAGTTCCATGTAGTATTGGGCGTCGTCCACCTGCAGCCTCTCGCTGCCCTTCATGCCCGAGGCGATGCGTCGGGTGGGGCAGGTGGCGTTGTCGTAGAGCGCCCAGTAGTCCACGATGGGGGTGTAGAGGTGAAACAGGTTGTAGAGCCCGGCAGCGAATCTGCGCTTGATGACGTCGGTGGGGATGTTGTGGCCGCCCTGCGCCACGCGGCTGGCCACGCGCATGATGGCCTGCTCCGGTGTGGGCAGCGAAAAGAAGAGCAGCGCCACGAAGTAGCCACGTCTCTGGGCTCTCTCTATCAGCTTTACGTAGGAGCGCGTCGAGAGCGTTGTCTCGAAGGCGAAGTCCACGCCCTCCTTCAGCAGGTGGAGCACCCGGTCTATCATCAGTCTGCCGGCCTGTATGGCCACGCCTTCGGGATTGAAGGGCGACAGGCCGCGGGCGATTTCGTCAGCGTTGACAAACTCTTTGCAGCCCAGCATTTCGGGCAGCACGGTGTACGATGCGGTCGTCTTGCCCGCGCCGTTGCATCCGGCGATGATGTAGAGTTTCGGCTTCGGTTTCGGCATAGCTTATTTCTTTAATAGGTCGGGGCGCAGCCTTTTCGTGCGCTCCATGGCTTGTTCCAGTTCCCAGGCCTTGATCTTGGCCTCGTGTCCCGAGAGCAGCACCTCGGGCACGCCGCCCCAGTCCTTATACACGGCAGGGCGCGTATAGACCGGCGCCGACAGCAGCCCGTCCTGAAACGAGTCCGACAGGGCGCTCTGCTCGTCGCCTATGGCGCCGGGGATGATGCGCACCACGGCGTCGGTGATGACGGCGGCGGCCAGTTCTCCGCCCGTCAGCACGTAGTCGCCGATGGAGATTTCCTTCGTGATGAGGTGCTCGCGGATGCGCTGGTCGATGCCTTTGTAGTGGCCGCAGAGGATAATCACGTTGTTCAGCAGCGACAGGCTGTTGGCCATGGGCTGGTCAAACTGCTCGCCGTCGGGCGAGGTGTAGATGACCTCGTCGTAGTCGCGCTCCTCCTTGAGGGCCGAGATGCACCGGTCGATGGGCTCGCACTGCATCACCATGCCGGCGAACCCCCCGAAGGGGTAGTCGTCCACGCGGCGCCACTTGTTGGTGGTGTAGTCGCGCAGGTTGTGCAGATGGATTTCTGCCAGTCCGGCCTTCTGCGCGCGGCCCACGATGCTCTCCTGCAGAAAACCCTCCAGCATTTGGGGCAACACGGTGACAATGTCGATGCGCATCTGTATTTTTTTGCTTAATTTGTGCAAATGTACGAAAAAAAACGTATATTTGCCCCATGAAACGTCTCTTTTGCATTCTATTTTGCACATTTTGTGCTTCCCTTTTTCTCTTTTCGCAGGATTACAAGAATTGGGTGCGCCATGCGCCGCGTCTTCCGGACGCCTGGTTTCTCACCGATTCCGCCCGTCTGGTGGGCGCCAACGTCATGGCGCATCAGATTGACAACGGCGCCTGGCCCAAGAACGTCAACTTTTTCCGCCTGCCCGACTCCACCGTCGTGACGCCCGGCCTCAACGAGGCCACCGTGGACAACGGTGCCACCACCACCGAGATTCGTTTCCTCATGCGCCTCTTTGCCGCCACGGGCGACTCGCTCTGCCTGGAGAGCGCCCTCCGCGGCGTGCGCTATCTGCTCTCGATGCAGTACGCCAACGGCGGCTTTCCCCAGTATTTTCCCCGCCGTGACCACTACCACGCCCGCATCACCTTCAACGACGACGCCATGATTTCCGTCCTCCGCCTGCTCCTTCAGGTGAGCCGGCGCGAGGCGCCCTACACACCCTTCCCCCTTGCGCTTTCTGCGGAGTCCGCCGCCGCGGTGGACAGGGGCGTGGCGTGCATCCTCGCCTGCCAGTATGTGCAGGACGGGGTGCGCACCGTCTGGGCGCAACAATACGATGAGCACACCCTCAAGCCCGCGCCCGCCCGGGCCTTCGAACTGGCCGGCCTCGCTTCTGCCGAGAGTGCTGCCATTGTGGAGTTTCTGCAGTCGGTGGCCCCGGACCATCCCGAGGTCCTTCCCGCCATTGACGATGCCCTGGCGTGGTTCCGCGCCCATCGCTTGCCCGACGGCCGCTGGGCCCGCTTCTACACGCTGGAGGACAACCGCCCCTTCTTCTGCGGCCGCGACGGCATCATGCGTTTTTCTCTTGAGGAGATAGAGGAAGAGCGCCAAAAGGGCTACAGCTGGTACAACACGCGTCCCGCTAAACTGCTCCGAACCTCAGTGCCTCGCCCCTGACGCCGGTATCGACGCGCTGTCCGTCCCACACCTTCTGTCCGTTCACCCATGTGGCCGCCACCTGCCACGTCACGCGCTCGCCCTCCCTCGGGCTCCAGCCGCAGAGCGAGAGGATTTCGTCTTTCGTGACGGTGTGCGCCTCGGGCCGGACCAGCGTCAGGTCGGCCTTGTAGCCCGGGCGCAGGAAGCCGCGCTCCCTGATGCCGAACAGCCTTGCGGGGTTGTGGCACATCAGGCTCACGAGCCTTTCTTTCGTTAAGACGCCCTCGTCTGCCAATGTCAGCATCGAGCAGAGCGAGAACTGCACCATGGGCATGCCGCTCATGGCTTTTAGCGCGCCGCCTGCCTTTTCTGACAGCAGGTGCGGGGCGTGGTCGGTGCCGACGGTGGTGATGAGGCCTGATGTGAGCGCTTGGCGCAGCGCCTCCCTGTGGCGCACTCCCTTCACGGCGGGGTTGCATTTGATGAGGCTGCCCTTTCCGGCGTAGTCGTCGCTCGTATAAAGCAGATGGGGCACGCAGGCCTCCAGGGTGATGCCCGCTTCGGGCGCGGCCAGCGCCAGTTCCTCTGCGGTGGTGATGTGGGCGATGTGGAGGCGCGCACCGGCCTCCCGGGCCAGCGCGGCGGCCAGCCGGCTGCTTTCGAGGCAGGCCTCTTCGTCGCGTATCTCGCTGTGAAAATGCACGTCGGGGTCTTCCCCGTAGCGCTCCCTGTATTCTTCGATGCGGCGGTTGATGCGCGCGCTGTCTTCGCAGTGGGCCATGATGAGGGCGGGGCTCTCGCGGAACAGGCGGCGGAGCGTCTCCTCCCGGTCCACCAGCATGTTGCCCGTGCTGCTGCCCATGAAGAGCTTCACGCCGGGGCTGCTTGCCGTGTCCAGGCGCTTCACCTCTTCGAGGTTGTCGTTGGTGGCGCCCAGGAAGAAGGCGTGGTTCACGTGCATCTCCCTCAGTCCCGTGGCCTGTCTCTCGCGCAGCAGTTCGTTCGTCACCGTTTGCGGCACCACGTTGGGCATGTCCATGACGCTCGTCACGCCGCCGGCTGCCGCGGCCATGCTCTCCGTGTGCATCGTGGCCTTGCGGGTCAGTCCCGGCTCGCGGAAGTGCACGTGGTCGTCAATCACGCCCGGCATCAGCAGCATCCCTTCGGCGTCCACCGTCTCGGCCCCTGCGGCGGGTATCTCGCGCCCCGGAGCGATGTCGGCGATGCGGTCGTCCTCGATGAGCAGCGAGCCGGTGAAACTCTGCCCCTCGTTCACGATGGTGGCGTTCTGGATGACGGTCTTCATCACGGATTGGGAGAGGGTGGGGTGCGGTGTTATTTTCTGGGGCGGAACTTCATGAAGCGCAGGCGCATCACGCCGAAGAAGGCTTCGCCGAAGATGCCGCCCGACATCTTGCTCGTGCCCAGCTCGCGGTTCACGAACACCACGGGCACTTCCTTCACCCTGAAGCCCAGCCTCAGCGCCGTGTATTTCATCTCGATCTGGAAGGCGTAGCCCTTGAAATGGATGCGGTCCAGATCGATGGTCTCCAGCACCTTGCGGCTGTAGCACACGAAGCCCGCCGTGGTGTCCCTCAGCGCGATGCCCAGGACGGTGCGCACGTAGGCCGAGGCGTAGTATGACATCAGCACGCGCCCTATGGGCCAGTTGACCACGTTCACGCCCGTGATGTATCTGCTGCCCACAGCCACGTCGTTGCCCTCTTCGGCCACGGCGCTCAAGAGGCGCGGCACGTCGTCGGGGTTGTGCGAGAAGTCGGCATCCATCTCGAAGATGTAGTCGTAGCCCCGCTCCAGCGCCCATTTGAATCCGGCGATGTAGGCGGTGCCCAGACCCAGCTTGCCTTGGCGCTCCACCAAGTGCAGACGCCCCTGCAGGTCGCCCGCCATCAGACCTTTCACGATGCCGGCCGTGCCGTCGGGACTGCCGTCGTCGATGATGAGCACTTCAAAGCGGGCCTTGCTGCCGTCCTTCATCGGGGCTTCCAGACCCGTCACGGCGCGGATGATGGCTTCCGCGTTTTCTTTCTCGTTGTAGGTGGGTATGATGACCAGGTTTTTCATTGTCTCTTGGCACCGCGGCCTTTGTTATCGGGCGCAAAATTACGAAAAAAAGCGCAAACCGCGAAAAATCTCTTCCCGCAAGACGCCCAACTCTCGTTTTTTTAATACTTTTGTGCCCGGTTTTTATGGATATCAACGCGCTCCAGACGCTCTACGCCCGACATCCGAAGCTCAAAGCCTTCGGTCAGAGTCTGCTCTCCGGCGAGCCCGAGATATGGCTTTCCGGCCTTCAGGCGTCGTCGGCACCCCTGGCCTTTGCCGCGCTGCCCCTGGCCTGCCCGGAGGCCGTCACGCGCCCCTTCCTCTTCATCCTCAACGATGCCGAGGAGGCGGGGTATTTTTATCACGACCTCACCCAGATTCTCGGCAACACCGACGTGCTCATCTTCCCTTCGGGCAGGCGGCGTACCCTCTCCGAGCAGCGGCGCGACTCCGCCGGCGAGATCCTGCGCACCGAGGTGCTCTCGCGCCTGACGTCCCCCTCGCTCTCGTCGCTCTATGTGGTCACCCATCCCGAGGCGCTCGACGAACTGGTCGTGCCCCCCACCGACCTCCGGCGCGACACGCTCACCGTCAGCGTGGGCATGAACCTTGAGGAGAAGTTCGTCCGCGAGGCGCTGCAGGAATTCGGCTTCCGCCGCGTGGACTATGTCTATGAGCCCGGCCAGTATGCCGTGCGCGGCTCCATCATCGACGTTTACAGCTACGCCTCGGAGTATCCCTTCCGCATCGACTTCTTCGGCAACGAGGTGGACAGCATCCGCACCTTCGACATCCGCGAGCAGACCTCCGTGGAGCGCAGGCAGAGCGTCACCGTCATCCCCGAGATGTCAGCCCCGGAAGACAGCATGGTGCCCCTCACGGCCTACCTGCCCGAGGGCTCCACCCTGGTCTGCAAGGAGTCCGTCGGGCGCGACTACGAAGGCTTCCGCCGCGTCATCCTCTCGCCCTCGCCCCGCGAGGCGAAGGTCACCATCTCCTTCGACATCTCGCCCCAGCCCGTCTTCCACAAGAATTTCGAACTCCTCGTCTCCACCCTCCGGCGTCTCGACGGCGAGGGCTACGACCTTTATATCTTGGCCGACTCGCTCAAGCAGACCGACCGCCTCGAGAGCATCTTCCACGACAGGGATACGGGCATCCTTTTCACCCCTGTGGGGCGCACGCTCCACGGCGGCTTCTGCGACAACGAGCGCAAACTCTGCCTCTTCACCGACCACCAGATTTTCGACCGTTTCCACAAGTACAGCCTCCGCACCGAACAGGTGCGCAAGGGCAAGGTGGCCATGACGCTTAAGGAGATACAGCAGCTCCATCCCGGCGACTACGTGGTCCACATCGACCACGGCGTGGGCATCTTCGGCGGCCTCGTCCGCCTCAATCAGGGCGGCACGATGCAGGAGGTGATTCGCATCAACTACCGCGACCAGGGCGCCATCTACGTGTCCATCCACGCCCTCTACAAGATATCCAAATACAAGGGCCGCGAGGGCGAGGCCCCCAAACTCTCCGCCTTGGGCAGCGGCGCCTGGCAGCGCCTCAAGGAGCGCACCAAGACCAAGATCAAGGATATCGCCCGCGACCTCATCAAACTCTATTCCCGACGCCGTCAGGAGAAGGGCTTCGCCTTTTCGCCCGACTCCTATCTGCAGCACCAGCTCGAGGCCTCCTTCCTCTATGAGGACACGCCCGACCAGTCCAAAGCCACGGCCGACGTCAAGGCCGACATGGAGCGCGCCCGCCCCATGGACCGCCTCGTCTGCGGCGATGTGGGCTTCGGCAAGACGGAGGTCGCCGTGCGCGCCGCTTTCAAGGCGGCCACCGACGGCAAGCAGGTCGCCGTGCTCGTGCCCACCACCGTGCTGGCCTACCAGCATTTCCGCACCTTCCAAAAGCGCCTCGAGGGCATGCCCGTGCGTGTGGACTACCTCTCCCGGGCCCGCACCCCCAAGCAGGCGTCCGCTATTCTGGAGGACCTGAAGGAGGGCCGCATAGACATCCTCATCGGCACCCACCGCCTCATTTCCAAGACGGTACGCTTCAAGGACCTCGGCCTGCTCATCATCGACGAGGAGCAGAAGTTCGGCGTCTCCACCAAGGAGAAACTGCGCCAGATGAAGACCAATGTGGACACGCTCACCCTCACCGCCACGCCCATCCCGCGCACGCTGCAGTTCTCGCTCATGGGCGCCCGCGACCTCTCCGTGATTCAGACGCCGCCGCCCAACCGCTATCCCATACAGACCGAGCTCTGCACCTTCTCCGCCGACATCATCCGCGAGGCCGTCACGCTGGAGATGGGGCGCAGCGGTCAGGTCTTCTTCGTCTGCAACCGCATCAGCGCCTTGCCCCACCTCGAGGAGATTATACATAATGTTGTCCCCGAGGCGCGTGTCGCCGTCGGCCACGGCAAGATGGCGCCCGAGCGTCTCGAAGAGATTATCCTGGGCTTCGTCAACTACGACTACGATGTGCTCCTCTCCACCACCATCATCGAGAGCGGCGTGGACATCCCCAACGCCAACACCATCATCATCGCCGACGCCCAGAACTTCGGCCTCTCCGACCTCCACCAGATGCGCGGCCGCGTGGGCCGCTCCAACCGCAAGGCCTTCTGCTACCTCCTGGCGCCCCCCTTCAAAGACCTGGGCTCCGAGGCCAAGCGACGCCTTGAGGCCATCGAGAACTTCTCCGACCTGGGCAGCGGCATCAACATCGCCATGCAGGACCTCGACATACGCGGCGCCGGCAACCTGCTGGGAGCCGAACAGAGCGGTTTCATCGCCGATCTCGGCTACGAGACCTACCAGAAGATACTCTCCGAAGCCGTGCGCGAACTGCGCCACGACGAGTTTCGCGACCTCCTTGAGGAGGACGTGCGCAGCGGCCTCATCCGGAGCGGCGACGACTTCGTGGACGACTGCCAGCTCGACAGCGACCTGCCCCTCTATTTTGCGGAGTCCTATGTGCCCACCTCCACCGAGCGCATGCAGCTCTACCGCGAACTCGACAACCTCGAACGCGAAGTCGATGTGGAGGCCTTCCGCCGCCGCATGACGGACCGCTTCGGTGCCATCCCCGAGGAGGGCGAAAACCTCATCCGCGTGGTGCGCCTGCGCATGCTTGGCAAGTCGCTCGGCGTGGAGAAGATTGTCCTGAAAAATCGCCGTATGCGCCTCAACTTCGTCTCGCAGACCGATTCGCCCTTCTACGCCAGCCCCGTCTTCGACCGAATCATTGAATTTTGTGCCCTCAATCCCGTTCGCTGTCAGCTTAAAGAGACCGACGGCGTGCGTTCCATGATTATTCAGGAGGTCGTCAGTGTCGGGGCGGCCATCAGGATGTTGGAGTCCATTAAGGGAGATCCTGTTGCATGAACAACAGTAAAATCTTTTTGTATATCGCCGGCGCGCTGTTCTTCGCGATGTGCGGCAGCCTCTGGCAGGAGTTTGTCGCCTCCGACAAATCCGTAAATCCATCGTTCCGTAATTCCGTAAATCCGTCGTTCCGTAATTCCGTAAATCCGTCATTCCGTGGTTCCAAGGCCCGCTATTATGCCGTGCCGAAGGCGGCGGTGGAGAGTTTTGAGTTCGACCCCAACGAGGCGGACTCCTCACAACTGTTGCGCCTGGGGCTCACTCCGGCACAGGTGCGCAGCATCTACCGCCACCGCGCCAGGGGCTACGCCTACAGCAGGGTGGAGGACTTTGCCCGCACCCCTTTCATGACCAAAGGCCAGTGGGCCCGCCTCAAGCCCCTCATCCGCATCGGCGACCAATATCGTCTTTTAAACGTTACCGATAACCGCTCCTCGATACCCGATAACCGCAATACGATAACCGATACCCGCTCCTCGATAACCGATAACCGCTCCTCGATAACCGATAACCGCTCCCCGATAACCGATAACCGCAATACGATAACCGATAACCGCTCCTCGATAACCGATAACCGCTCCTCGATAACCGATAACCGCTCCTCGATAACCGATAACCGCTCCTCGATAACCGATAACCGCCCCCCGATAACCGATAACCGCTCCTCGATAACCGATAACCGCTCCTCGATAACCGATAACCGCTCCCCGCTACCCGATAACCGCTCCTCGATAACCGATAACCGCTCCCCGCTCACCGTTCCCACTCTTCACTTAAACGATGACGGATTCAAGACATTGCTCCGTCATCCGTTTATGTCTTACGAGCAGGTCAAGGCCGTGAAGAATTTCCAGCGTAAGTATGGCCGCATCCGCAACATGACGGAGTTGCTCATCCTGCCGGAGTTCACTGTGGAGGACACCCTCCGCCTGTCCCCTTACCTCCAATTCTGATAACCGCAATACGATAACCGAATAACGCTAACCGAATAACGCTAACCGATAACCGCCCCCCCGATTGCCCTGCGAAGGCTACCTCTTCACCGCGATGACAGACACTAAAGCACCAACATTCCCAGGAGACACCGCACAGACGAAACAAAAGCGTAGTAA
>CADAVI010000047.1 GCA_902791295.1 uncultured Bacteroidales bacterium
CTTCCTGCTGCTTTGCGGCTGTGGGCGCAGCGGTGAGACGGACAACGGCGCCAAAGCCCCGACCGACCTCAGCGGTGCGTGGCGTCTGGAGCAGCGGCAATATCCCGGCGGGGGAACCTATTTGGCAGACCCTCTTCCATTAACAATATCTGGCGCTGCGCTCTGTGCCTGCTTGCCGCCGCAATGATTTCCCCGGGCTGCGCTGCAGCCGACGACACCATCCACGACAAGGTGGACGAGATGCCGACCTACAAGGGCGGCAATGATGCGCTGATGAAATTCATTTGCGACAACATGGAGTATCCCAAGGAGGCCGCCAACTCCGGCATCGAGGGCCGTGTGGTGATACAGTATGTCCTAGAGAAGGACGGAAGCGTGTCCGCCCGCAAAGTGGTCAAGAGCGTGTCTCCGCAGCTGGATGCGGAAGCCATGCGTGTGTCCAGGATGTTGCCCGGCAAGTGGACGCCCGGCATGATCAAGGGCGAGCCCGTCCGCTGTCACTTCAGTCTGCCGTTCGTGTTTAAGTTGCAGTAGCAGATATACAACTTCGGGGCCTCTCATTGCGAGAGACCCCGAAGTTTTTTTCCTGAAATGCTGTCTGGTTTGTCTCGACGTTAGCCGACGGTGTCCAAAACGCTATTCCGCTTTTCCAATAAAGCGCCGTAGTCTGTCTTCATCTTCTCTGCTACGGCAACTATCAATACTCTGCCAAGTCCAACAGCCAGTCGCCGCTGTCGTCTTGGTCGTTGGTGGGCGGATTGCCGATGGGGAGTCCGGGATTCTTTTTCATCCACTGACTCCATCCGGTGGCTTTGTCGAAGGCAGTCTTTGCGTAGGTCTCCGCCCAGCTCTTGTAGGAGGCGGAGTGGGGATGTTTCTTGTCAAAGATTCTCTGGTTGTCACCGGGATCGCCGGACTGCCAGATGTGGTATAACATGCTGCCGTCCTCCAGCAGGATATCCCTCCTGTAGTTGTTTTCGGCGGTGCCGTCTCCGTCCTGCGGGCAAATCACGATGGCGCCCTGATTGGTGTTGGTGCCGGCGGCTTCCCCCGTGAAGTTGTAGCCGGCGGCCTTGCTGCCTAGCGTGATGCTGTAGGTGAAGGTGTGGCCCTTCAGGTCGTCGCCGTTCTCGGGGTCGAGCGAGTAGCTGTGGCCGGCGTGGGCATACATGGCGGCCTTGGCGGCTTTCTTCACTTCCGCTGCGAGTGTCTTAAACTCTTCGTTGTCGGCAAACACGTGTTCGCTCAGTTTGTTGACGTAATCCACCAGGTCGTAGAAGGGCGCGGCGTTGAAGAAGTGGTAACACTGGCTTGCGGCCTTATCGTATCCGTCTTTCTTTTCGGTCAGCGTGGCGGCGTTGCTTTCACTGGTGAGAAACTCTCTCATTTTTCTGATGGCGGCAAGCAGGGCGTCCATTTTGCTCATGTCGGTCACGGTGAAGTCGAGATTGCGTGTGAAGGCATTTTTCCGGCCTTCGTCAACAAATTCCTTCTTGAGTTTTTTCTGCACTTCGGTGATGTACGCCTTGCTTGCTTCGGCCATTGCGCCGAGCTGCCCTCTTGACTGTCCCATGCACCTGACGAAAACGCCCTGATCGGCGGCGGGCACCGAATGGCTGGAGGCAATGACGTAGGGCACGAGGCCCTTGAGTTCGGCCAGCGTCTCCAGGTTGTTCATCATGCAGCAGTCGAAGCAGAGGACTTTGATTTTGGCGCGCTCCTCTGCGCTGAGCATATTGAGGGCGGCAGCGATTTCCTGGGGCGACATACAGGGTTTTTCGCTCATGTTGTCGTCGTAGAGGATGCCTTTGGTGAGGTTCTTCTTGTCGAAGTCGCTGGTGGGGTTGTAGCCGCCGCCGTGGTCGCCCATGCAGAGCACGAACGATTGGGCTTCGGGTGCCTTCATCATGCTCCAGCGGATAAATTCGGCCATGTTGGCGGGCTGATACATCTGATAGGAGGCATCGCCGATGATGTATTCGCCGATGTTGAGCATCTTTTCGCCGGTGCTCCAGAAGTTTTCGTTCTGCACGTTGGGGTTCACCAGTCCCCACAGCAGTTCGTAGCGATAGACGCCGCCGAAGTCTCCGCTCATGACGTAATTGTAGTTGCGTTCACTCTTCTTTGTCCTCTCGAGATACCCTTCGTATCCTTCTTTGCCGCTGTATTTGTGCTGCACGAAATAGCGCACGTTTGTGACGCTGCCGGCTATTTCGTAGGCAGCCTTGCAGAAGTCCAGTTCGGTGGAGGCGTCCAGGTCGCCGCCGCCCAGCGAATAGTAGAGCACGGCCACTTCGGCCTGATTGGGAGTCATGTAGTTGTCGGGCTGGCGCAGCGTTTCCTTGTTGTCGTCGCTGCATGAGGCGAGTGCCGCTCCCGTGAGCAGGACGGCGAAGGCCTTTTTCAGAAAATTTCCGTTCATTTTTTTCGGTTTCGGTTTGTTTGTTGTCAATCTTGGCGGCAAAGATACGAAAAATAATTGCTACCAACGTGCATTTATTTTAAAAAATTTTCACCGAAATGCGGAAGATTAAAGAAAAATGAGTGTTTTTGCGGCGTGTAACATATAAAATACCCCCATAAGGAATGAAAACCGTTTAAATGATGAAAAAATCCTGTTTGTGGATGCCGGCCGCCATCCTTGCCTGCGTGCTCATTGGCTGGGTGGCCAAGCCCCGTCTGCTGGTGGGCGAGATGCGCCTCAACGGCTACAGGTTCCGCCGCAAGGGCATGTATTTCGTGATGCTGAAATACGTGGTGCCCGTGATGCTCACGGTGTTCATCAAGTTCTGAGCACCCCCCCGCTCTTTTTCCGCAGCGGAATTTGCGGAAAATGCGGAAAATCACGAATCCCGGTCAAAACAAAAAGCTGATAAAAAATTTACTGATAAGTCCAACTTTTCATTTTCCATTTTTTCATTATTCATTTATTTGTTCGTATCTTTAGCGCGAAAAACGAAACGACGAAATGACGTTATAACGAAATGACGACATCAAAATTCTCCACAAGGCCGGCAACATAGCGCTCACCAGCCGGCTGACCGAGCCCGACGAGAAGCACAAAGACATGGTGAGCGGCGTCAGGGCGCAGATAAAGAAATAAGACGTCAGTAGTCCTGAGGCTTCTTTGATTCCTTCTTCGGCGTCGGCACGAAGCCCAGGGCCGCCACAAGGCAGCTCATCACGGGGCTAATCAGGTTGAAGAAGCAGAAGGGCAGATAGACCAAAGTGGGGATGCCCAGGACGGTGCTCTGCGTCATGCCGCACGCCGTCCAGGGAATCAGCACGGAGGTCACCGTGGACGAGTCCTCCGTGGAGCGGCTCAGCAGCTCCGGACGGTAGCCCCGCTTCTCATACTCCTTGCGGAAGATGGAGGCATTCATGATGATGGAGAGGAACTGATCGCCCATCACCATGTTGAAGAGTACGCCGGAGACCACGGTGCTTGTCACCAGGCTCGTTGTGCCCCTGACGGCCCGCAGCATCACGTGGGTGAGGCTCTGCAGCATGCCGCTCGTCACCATGCAGGCACCGAAGCACAGGGCGCAGATGATGAGCCACACGGTGCCCATCATGCCCGACATGCCGCGCGTGCCCACCAGGCTGTTGATGGTCTCCACGCCGGTGTCCACCTGGGTGGAGGTGTAGCAGGTCTTCATGATGCCCATCAGCAGAGCCGGCAGCGTGACCTCGTCGCTGCCGCCGATGCCGGCCACCACCCCGGGCTGCAGCACCAGAGCACACAGGCCGGCCGCCATCGACGAGAGCACCAGAGTGACAAGTGAAGGCACCTTCTTATAGATAAGGTAGCCCGTGAAGGCCGGCACCAGCATCGTCCACAGCGTGATGTTGAAGGCGCCGTCGAGCCCTTGGGTGTAGAGCGAGATTTCCTCCGTCTGACCGTCGAAGCGTAGCCCCAGCAGCAGATAGAGCAGCAGCGAGAGCAGGATGCTCGGCACCGTGGTGTACATCATGTAGCGGATGTGGGAGAAGAGGTCGGCCTTGGCCATCGAGGAGGCCAGCACCGTGGTGTCGGACATGGGCGACATCTTGTCGCCGAAGTAGGCGCCCGAAATGATGGCGCCGGCACACAGCGCAGGCGGGATGCCCAAGGCGCCCGAGATGCCCATGAGGGCGATGCCGATGGTGGCGATGGTGGTCCACGAAGTGCCGGTCATTACCGAGACAATCGCCGCGATGATGCAGGCGCAGGGCAGGAAGAACATGGGCGACATGAGCTGCACGCCATAGTAGATGAGTGTCGGCACCACGCCGCTGATCATCCACGTGCTCGACATCACGCCTATCATCAGCAGGATGAGCACCGAGACGGCGGCATCGCCGACGGTGGCCTGTATGGCCATCTCGAAGGCGTCCCACCGCGTCTTGTTCACCAGTATCGACAGACCCACGCACACCGAGGTGGCAATGACCATCGCCATTTGGCTGGCGCCGCCGAGGGCGTCGTCGGGCAGATAGATGAGGATGAGGGCGATGAGGGCCACCAAAGTGAGCAGGGGAACGGCTGCCACCAAAGGGTGGGGCACACGTTCGGGAAGATAGTGTTCGGCAGGTTCTTTCATAGTATTAAATTATTTTTAACGGCGGCGCAGCAGCAGGAAGACTCCCAAGCCGACGAAGACCGCCAGAAAAGCCGACATCTCGGCCGCGTGGTGGAGCGGATCAACCCATATTTCTTTCAGGAGGCCGTTGCGTCCCATGATTTCGACAAAAGTCCAGAAGACAATCACCGTGGCCAGCGAGAAGCGTATGTTGCGCCCCCAGGTGGTGACGGAGAGTTGTTTGCGCAGCATGAAGCCGCTGCCCGCAAGCGCTGCGGCGGCCACCGCCAGCGTGACGGGATGGGAGGGACCCAGGAAGACAGGGTCGTAGAGGAACATGAGCAGGAGGTAGGAGCCCCACATCATCACGTTCCACTCCATGAAGACCACGATGTTGGCGTGATGCGCCATCGGGCGCAGTTCGACACTCCCGTCGATGCCCGTGTGGCGCTGCACCCAGCGCATGAAGTTGCAGCCTGTGCGCGTGGTGAAAAGATAGAGCGTCATCACCATCACCCACAGGCCGAAGGTGGCCGGCATGATGAGATACTCCGGGCGTGAGCCGCGCAGCATCTTGAGTTCGGTACGCGAGAAGTCCTCCAAAGGCTGCCCGTTGATGAGAAAGTCGCGATGCACGACGAAGCCGTCGCGATAGACGGAGAGCGTCTCCACGGTGCCGGAGCCCAAGAGGTCGCAATGTGTGCCGAAGCGCTGGGCAAAGTAGGCGAAGAGAAACTCCACCCAGCCCGTCCAGAAGAGCATAGCCCCCGTGATGCCCCAGAGCGTCTGGCGCGTGTCGCCCCGTTGGAAAGTGCCCGCCAGCGTGATGACAAGACCCGCGAAGCCCATCGCGAAGGCGGCGCGGTGGAGCGCCGTGGGGCTGAGGAAATGCTCCATGAGAATCATCAGCGCATGACCCAGAGGCATGAGCAGCAGGACGAGGACGAAGGAGGCTAACGTTTTGAACATAGGCGGTCGATGTCGAGCGAGAGGCCGACGAGGAAGTTGGTACCGGTGGTGAGCGGCGCGTTATAGTAATAGTAGTCGGGGCGGTGGTTGAAGAGGTTGTCCACCGTAGCCGTCAATGTGGCGCCGTCGCGGAAGCGCACGCCGGCCTGCAGGCGCCACAGCGTGTAGCCCGGATAGCGCACGGAGCGTGTGCCCTGAGCGGGGTCGGCCAGATCGGTGAACTCCGTGTTGCGCACCGCCGAGAGCGCGCGGCCCGAGAGGCCGACATTGAGCGCCCAAAGGGAGGAGAGCTGACGCTCCCAATCTAGGCGTGCCGTGAGCGAATGGGGGCGGATGGGCGTGTAGGCGTTGGCCGTCTCGCCCGAGACATCCTCGTGGCAGAAGGCATAGTCGAGTTTCAGCCCCAAGCCGCAGGTCCAGCGCGTGGAGACGGAGGCTTCGGCGCCATAGACGTTTTGGTCGCCCAGGTTGAGATAGCTGAGGTAGAGCTGGCGCGTGTCACCCGCCTTATGATAGGGGATGCCTGTGGCGATGCGGTCGAAGACGCGGGCATAGCGCCCCGAGAGGGTGAAGACCCAGCGCTCCACCGTCACTTCGCCCGAGAACTGCACGCTGTGCGAGGTCTCCGGCCGGAGGTCGGCGTTGCCCTCCACAATCCAGATGCCCGCCATATCGAAGTCGTGGTAGCGCTCCTTGAGCGAAGGTGCCCTGAAGCCCATGCCGTAGGAGGCGCGCAGCGTCCAGCGTTCGGCCGGACGGTAGCAGGCGGAGAGCTTGGGGGTGAGGCGCGAAAGGCTGCGCTCCGAGAGCCAGTCGTAGCGCAGGGCGCCGACGAGTTCCCAGCGGGGCGAGATGCGCCAGTCGTACTGCCCGTAGAGGTCGAAGCTCTGCTGACGGGCCGGCGCCTCGATGTTGTTGCTCATGAGGTAGTCGTAGAGATAGTCGGCGCCGAGGGTGAACATATCGCTCTGGCGAAAGCGGTGGTTCCAAAGCAGGCGTGCGGCGTTGCGCACATTGCTGTATTGCCGCACGTTGAGGCCGCGCACGCTTTGGTAGCGCGACTTGTCGTACTGGTCGAAGGAGTAGGAGGCCTCCAGGCGGTCGCGTTCGCCCAAGGTCCACTCGGCGCGCAGGCCGCCCGTGTAGTCGTAGTAGCGCTCCGGCATATCCGCGGCGCGGTCCACCGTGCGGCGGAAGAAGCCCAGTCGGCCCCCGAGGCGCAGCCGCTCCGTGGGGTCGAGCTGCAAGCGGTAGCCCGCCTGCCAGGTGTCGTCGCCGAAGACGTGGGAGAAGGTGCGCGCGGAGACGTCGTTGTCGGCGTTGTGGACGTCGTAGCCGTCGGAGGAGGTGCGCGAAAAGGTCAGCGTGTGGGCATAGATGCCCTGGCGCAGGCTTTGGCGCAGATTGTAGCGCTGCTGGTTGTGGTGGGCGTAGCGTCCGTCGAGGTGGAGCGTCCAGGGCACGGTGTCCTGACGCGTGATGATGTTGATGACGCCGCCGGCGGCACTGCTGCCGTAGAGCGCGGAGGTGGCGCCCTGAACAATCTCCACACGCTCCACATCGTTCATTGAGAGGCGTGTGAAGTCGATGTTGTCCAGTGTCTCACCTGCAAGGGGTTCGCCGTCCACGAGGAAAAGGATGCCCAGGCCGGAGAACCCCGAGAGGTTCATGGAGACCTGCTGGTTCATGGCGTAGGTGAACTCCACGCCGGGCAGCTCCGTCTGCAGGAGGTCCTGAATGTTGGTGGCGTCGGCCTTGAGAATCTCCTCGCGTGTGATGACACGCGTCTGCACGGGTGTCTCCTTGAGGCGGCGCGGTGTGCGCGTGCCCGTCACCACGACAGAGTTCATCGTGGTGATGTCGCCGCCCTCAAAAGCATCCTCCAGGGGTTCTGCCTCTTCGGCCGATATCCACCCGAAGCACAGGCTCAGCAACGCGGTTACTATGGTGAGACGTCGCATCATGGCAGGGGATAGCGCACTTTGAGGGTGAGATAGCAGCGTATGGGACTGGGATTCTGAGGAGTGCCGCCGCCGATGTGGTTGACGAGTTGCAGCGCGGCAAAACTGCCGTCCCTGAGACGCAGGAAGAAGACGTGCCCGTTGCGCTCATAGTCGGGCATGAGCGTCATGCGGAGCCAGCGGCCGAGCACCTTGTTGACGGCGATGCCCTGCGAGGGTACCAGTTGGGAAATCATCGTGCGGGAGTCGCTCCACACCTCGTTCTCGCTCCACTCGTCGGGGGTGTAGGAGGCGTGGCGATAGTCTGCCTCGGTGGCGCGGGCGATGTCGGAGAGCTCCGACTCCCAGACGCTGCCCCCGTTGGTTCGCACCTCGCTGCGGTGCACTGCGATGCTCCACTCATCCGGATCGGTTTGAGCGGCTGTCGGGGTGAAGGATTGAAACTCGCTGCCCTTGATGGGCTCGCCGTAGTTGGTGTCGAACCTGTAGAGATACTGTCCCGTACGCCGGTGGCCCGTCACCATCTCCGTAGGACCGGTGGCCTCAAGGGGAATGTCGTGTGTGACCCACAGGGCGTTGACGTCAGCAGAGGCGTCGGCGCGCAGACGGCGAATCACCTCCGGCAGGTCGATATAGTGCCACTCGCCCCAGGGATTGGCATTGACGGAGAGTGTGGCGGTGACGCTCCGGTCGGCATTCACCTCGGGAGCGGGCGTCGCCGGAGCCTCCGGGTCGTCATACATCCAACCGAAAGCTCCCTCGCACGAGGCTAAGAGCATCGGCAGAGGGAGTAGCAGGCAGAAGAGGATATGAAACGAAAATATGCGCAAACCTCTTTGTATGAATCACTTGGTCCCGTTTATTACCGCGGTAATGGGGAAGGGCATATTGCCCAGCCAGAATTTATTCTCGACGGTGAGGCCCGTTCCCGAAGGCTTGATAAGGACAGAGGTAGGCGAGTCCTCTTTGTTGGTGAAGAGGAAGTCGCTGTCGTATGTGGTTTCACCGTCCTTCACAGCCTTGAAGTGAATCTTGAGGCTACCGTTGGCATACTCCTTATAGTAGCCGTTCTTCTGCTGGTTAAAGGGAATATTGTTGATGGTGTACTGACCCAGCGTGAGGTCGCCCATCACGGTGCCCATGAGCTGGTACTGGGAGACGGTGAGGTTGACGGTGCCGTCGGGGTTGAGCGTCACGGTCTGCACAACATTCTCAGCCGAGTAGTCGTAGGTGTCGCCGACATTGACGTTGTTGGTGCCGGTGAACGTGCCGCCGAGTCGTGTGCCGTAGTTCCAGGTGATGTTGGTGCCGCCCATGACGGAAGGTACGGAGATGGTGATTCTTGTCATCGGACCGGACATCGTAGCCTCGTAACTCTTGGCCTCACCGCCGTGCTGGCCAGGCATCACAAGAGTGCCTGTGCCGTTAATCTGTCTGTTCTCCATGGTGATGTCGAAGCGTCCGTCGCCCCACGTCTTGTCGTGGAACTGGCAGGTGTAGGCGCCGTCCTTCCTATAGACACGCACCACAGCGCCCTCGCCGTAGTAGGAGTCCGGGAAATATCTGCAGGAGACATTGAGCCAGCCGGCGAACTCATGAATAAGTTCTCCTTCATCGGGAACCTCCTCTTTATCCTCCGAGTCGGGGGCAGCGGGAGTCTCGCTGGCGGGCGTTACGTTTTCAACGGGATCGTCATCACCGCAGGCGGTGAGTGTCAATATTGTACTTGCAGCCAAAAACAAAGTAACTGCGAAAAAAAGAGTCTGTTTCATAGATTGAAATAATAAAATGTTTCAAATCGGCTGCAAAGGTACAACATTATTTTAGAATATGCAACACTTTAATATGTCAGAATGAAGAATATACCTACATTAAAGTATGGAAAGTTCAGGAATGAATGAGGCTGAGGAACTCCTCGCGCGTCTTGGCCTGGTTGAAAGCACCGGAGAAATCACTTGTTGTGGTGATGCTGCCCTGCTTCTCCACACCGCGCATCTGCATGCACATATGCTGTGCTTCAATGACCACCATCACGCCCAGAGGATGCAGCGCCTCCTGAATGGCTTCGCGAATCTGCTTGGTCATGCGCTCCTGAATCTGCAGACGGTGCGCAAAGCAGTCCACCAGGCGGGCAATCTTCGAAAGGCCCGTCACCTCGCCGCCCGGGATATACGCCACGTGCACCTGACCGTAGAAGGGCAGCATGTGGTGTTCGCAGAGAGAGTAGAAGTTGATGTCCTTCACGATGACCATCTGGCGGTAGTCCTCCTGGAACTTGGCAGAGTTGAGAATGGCAATAGGGTCCTCGCGGTAGCCCCTTGTGAGCTCCGTCATCGCCCGGGCCACACGGCGTGGCGTCTTCACCAGTCCCTCGCGTGCGACGTCCTCGCCCAGGAGGTCGAGAATGGCGCGTATGTGTTCGCTGATGGCCTCCTGCTGAGGCGTCAGCGGCTGATGGTTGAGTGCGGGGTCGTAGGTTTTGTCGAATTGACTCATGAACCGGTGTTTGTTACAAGCATTGGAGGAATTAGGAAATCATTGCCAGGCGTTCACCTTGCAGCGCACTATGACGGCTTCAGGGAAACGGCTCGTGGCACGCACCTCATGAAGTGCCTCAAGAGCTTCTTCGTGGGTTTTGAAGTCACCCATGCGACACACCCAATGAGGGCTGATGAACTGCGTATAGACCGGCGACTGTATGAACAACCCCTTGGCCGACTGTGCGATGCTCTGTGCACGCATCTTATCCATGCGTGAATTGCCGCCCGAATAGAGTTGCACGCGAAAGCCGTTGATGCGCACCTTGGTGAGCAGCGAAGAGTCGACAGATGCTACAGGCGTATGGATGCCCGCAGTGTCCCGGTTGGCGCACAAGATGCTGTCGCGCACGGCTTTGCGGACGACGATGCTGTCCTTGCCCAACACCTTTTTAACGTATAGAGTGTCCTCCGTCGTAGCGGGCTTGCTGCTGTCGGCGGGAATCACCCACACGGGCCAGTCGCGGTGGGTCTTCTGCTTCTTGGGCGCTTCGCCGCTCTGGGCCGCAGCCGTGAAGGCTGCAGCCCAAAGAAGCGTCAGTGCAAAAATCTTACTTCCAAGCATCAATGATACCCTTGAAGTCGGGAGCCTTAAGAGAAGCGCCGCCGATGAGGCCGCCGTCGATGTCCTCCTTGCCGAAGAGTTCGGGAGCGTTGCTGGCCTTGCAACTGCCGCCGTAGAGGATGGAAGTCTCCTGTGCTGCAGCCTCACCGTAAACCTCAGCCACGCACTTACGGATGAAGGCATGAATTTCTTCAGCCTGTTCGGCGGTAGCGGTCTTGCCGGTGCCGATGGCCCAAATGGGCTCGTAAGCGATGACGATGTTCTTCCACTGCTCGGCGCTCAGGTGGAACACGCTGCCCTGGAGCTCTGCCTTGCAGACAGCCTCCTGCTTATTGGCCTCGCGCTCTGCCAGGCTCTCGCCGATGCAGAAGATGACCTTCAGACCGTTGGCCAGAGCTAGGTCAACCTTCTCCTTGAGGATGGCGGGTGTCTCGTGGTAGTACTCACGACGCTCGCTGTGGCCCAGGATGACATACTCAGCACCGGTGCTCTTAACCATTGCGGCGCTCACCTCACCGGTGTAGGCTCCGCTCTCCTTGTCGGCACAGTTTTCGGCGCTGACGGCGATGCAGCTGTCCTTCAGCAAATCGGCCACAGTGGCCAGGTGGATGAAGGGCGTACCGATGATGACGTCGCAGTTGGGCTTCTCGGCAGCGAGAATCTCCTTGAGTTCCTTGGCGAGGGCAACACCCTCCTGCAGGTTCTTGTTCATTTTCCAGTTGCCTGCTACAATGTGCTTTCTCATAATGTGTTTTTTGTTTTTAATATGTATAAACAGTCGATATAAATTGTCCAACAGAGTGAAGATGAACAGAGGTCCCACGAACCACAGCAACAGGCGCAAAAGCATCTTCAGATGCGTCTCCAGGTCGGGATTCATCAGCGCCAGACGATCTGCCCGGTCGGTGAGTTCCGTCTCAGAAGGCAGGCCGATGGCCGGGAACTTGGCTTTCACCGTGCTGCCTTTGAGCACCAGCAGGCCGGGATTGGAGCGCACCATTGTGCGTAGCGGCGTGCGGTCGGCCAGCAGGTAGGGATACTCGGCGCCCGTGATGTCCTGCCACCAGCGGATGTCCTCCTCGCTGCTTGCCGTGAGACAGTAGAGCGGATAGCCGTAGTGACTGCAATAGTCCGTGAGTTCGGCCAATCGCTCCATCACGCCGTCGTCGGCTTCCCGGAGATCGGGCGCCACGATGAGAAACTTCCAGCCTTCGCCCGAGAGCAGTGCTTCTGTGGTGTCAATGCCCGTAGAAGGTGAGACCAGCGCGAGGTCGTGAATGGGCGGAAGCGCTTTGGCGCTGCCTTCAATCCTGGTGCGGCGGTCAACGAAACTCCATGTGGAGTCGGGATAGTCCTCAAGGGAGAATTCCCTGCGCACGCCGTTCTTCTCCATAATGAAGGTGTGCGTGTAGCGCACATCGCTCGCGTCCGCGGGCTGCATGGCGCGCAACAGGTCGGCGCCGATATGGTAAGGACGGAAGTCCATCACAGGCAGCATGTACACATTGTAGGCACACAGTGCGGCACCGTAAATCCACACGTAGAGTCCGATAGTCCATTGGCTCTTCTCGCTGATGAAGCGCACCTGCGTTCTGGGGTGTCTCACAAGAGGCAGGCTGAGCAGCAGCAGTACGACGTTCTTGAAGAACGTTTCGGCCGGGGTGAGGTGAATCACATCTCCGAAGCAGCCGCAGTCGCTCACGGCGTGCCAGCGCCAAGACCAAAAGGTGAGAGCCGCGAAGCCCGTCAGCATGAGCAGCGTGACGATTGACGTCGTGCGGCGGCGTATGCCGAAGAAGAGATAAAGGCCGACGGAGAATTCTATCATCGCCAATGTCGCGGCGATAAACAGGGAGGCGTGAGCCAGGTGGAAATCCGTGATGCCTAAGGCTGCGGCGTATTCGTCAATCTTGTAGGAGAATCCTCTCGGGTCAACAATCTTTACGAGTCCCGAAAGGATGAAGACCGCCGCCAGCACGAGCCGGCACAGATTAACAGGAAGTGTCCTCACCATAGGTGAGCTTGATCAGACCAAAGTGTCCCCCGCTAGGGACTCTATCTGTTTCGTTCTGAAAATCTTCATCAGGATGAGGTCCGTGTACGACGACACTCTCATGGAGCGCCACGCCTCGTCGTAGTCGTGATTCTTGCGCAGCATGAGCTCGAGCGTCTTACCGGCCCACTTGTCGTAGGCGGCCAACGCTTCTTCGTTGGTCATCGTAGAGGCAGCGGCCGACGAATGGGGCATCTCCGGTCCCAAGTCCAATTGGATGAGGCCGATGACGGCGTAGTTGACGATGCCGATAAACTCCGCACGGATGCCTTCGTCCACAAGTGCTTCCTTCTTGGTCTCGATGGAGCGGATGCGGCCGGCTTTGATGAAAATTTGGTCGGTGAGAGAACTGGGGCGCAGAATGCGCCACGCCGGACCGTAGTCGTGCAACTTCTTTTCGAAGAGACTACGGCATTCAGCGAGTATGCTCTCAAATTGTTGCTTGGTGGTCATCAGTACCTAAGAATCTGTCCTATGCGCAGGCGAGCTTTGGCTGAAACCTTGTTGGCGCGGCAAAGTTGTGCCACAGTGGTGCCGAACTTCTTGGCAATCTTTGAGAGCGTATCGCCGCTCCTGACCTTGTAGATGCCGCCCTGACGAATCGACTGGCGGCGCTGATCCTGGAAATTGCGACTCTCGGCCTGCTTCTCGGCCTGCTCGGTGGCGAGCTTGCTCTCTTCTTCCGACATGCTGTATTCCTTGCCCAGAATGTAGTCGGCCTTGGCCACAATTTGGCCGCGACCTCTGCTGCGGAAGATGTAGCAGTCGCCCAAAACGTCCTGATGCTCAAAGTCGAAAAGCAACTCGGGGTTGATGAACTGACCCAGGAAACGCGTCTCGAAGTGCAGATGGCTGCCCGTGGAGCGACCGGTGTTGCCGCCTAAGCCGATGGGCTGTCCGGCTTTGACCACCTGGTCTTCGCTCACAAGTTGTTTTGAGAGGTGGCCGTAGGTGGTCTCCAAACCGTTGGGATGACGGATGATAATATATTTTCCGTAGCCTCTGCGGTAGCCTTGGTCTGCCACGATGCGCACCCTGCCCGGGAATGCGGCGTAGATGGTGTCGCCCACATAGACTTTGATGTCGGTGCCGTAGTGGTTGCGGTGGAAGCTGCGGCGCCATCCGTAGTGCGAGGTGACCAGACGGCTTTCGCAGGGCATGTGGAAACCGCGCAGGTCAATAACGTATTCGTTGGGAATCTCTACGCCGTACTGCTTGGTGTAGGTGTTGTTCCAACTCTGATACAGGGAGAAGGCCGGGTTCTGCAGATTCTCGCGCTCCATCACCCGGGCGATGGAGACAGAGTCAATGCGTTGCGCGTGCCAATCAACGGGAGCCAAAGCCGCCAGTTTGTCCTGAGCGGGTGTGCCCATCGAGAAAGCCGTGCAGATGAGTGTCAGAATTAATGTTCTCATTCGGTGGTGTTTAGATTTCTCTCCTTCTTAGTTTTCGTCCACTGCATAGAGGCGGTCCAGGTTGAGATCGCCCAGTTCGTAGATTTCTTCGGGCTTGAAGAATCTAGCCAATTCGGCCTCTGCTGCCTCGGGAGAGTCGGAGGCATGAACGATATTCTGTTGGTTAGACATACAATAGTCACCGCGGATGGTGCCGGGATCGGCCTTACGTCCGTTGGTATAGCCTGTGATGAAGCGCACGACGGCGATAGCGTCCACACCTTCGAGGCACATGGCCACGACGGGAGTCTTCATCATACTGGCTTTCAGAGCAGGAAAGAAAGGCTTGCCCACCAGGTGTGCATAGTGGGCCTCCAGGATTTTGTCGTCCAACTGCATCATTTTCATGCCGGCGATGCGCAGTCCTTTCTTCTCGAAACGGCTGATGATTTCGCCACAGAGCTGGCGCTGAATGGTGCTTGGTTTAAGCAAAACGAGTGTCCTTTCCATTGGATTTCAATTCAAAGATAATACAAATTTGTGGACAAAGGTACGACAAAAAAATGACATTAAGCCCCCAAATGGGCAAAAAATACCTTTTTTTAAGGTTTTTTGATACATATCAACCGATGACCCGTATTCCGCAGACCTGAGACAACTGTTTTTTTATCTCCTGCAACTGCTTGAACTGTATCAGCAGTTGGCGGTTTTCTTCGGGGCTGAGTCGGTTGTTGCCCATCTGGCGGGTGAGGGCGGTCAGTTCGCCCGTCACGATGGCCATTTTCAGTGTGGCCAGCACCTGTGTGGTGCGTTCGCAGAGGCTCTGTTCCGTGGGTTCTGCGGCCTGTTCGCCGTAGAGCTTCGAGAGGGGCTCTGCGTCCTGCGACAGGCGAAAGGCCAAGTCGGCAATGCCGGGATTGGCGTGGTTGATGAAATACTGCTCGGCGTTGAAATTGGGAACTTCGCGGATGCCGTTCAGCGTTTCCTGCAGTATGGCGTTGTAGGCGGGCGTCTTCAGGCTGATGTCGTCCGCACGGAGGTTCTCATCAACGAATTCTGCCACAGTGATGTCGCGCACGCTGCCGTCTTCGCCTTCCAACTGACCGCAAATCCGCCCTCCGTATTTCACGATGAGCGCAGCGACGGCGGTCTCCTGAGGCAATGCTTTTGGCGGTGTTGCGGACGCTTGTTCCGGGGGCGTCTGTGTGGCGTCGGGAGAGTCTGTCGGGGCGGGCAGCGGCGCTGCTGCCGGCGCGTTTCCGTCCTGCAGGCCGGGGTTGCGGTGGGCGGTCTCCTGATTGCGGCGTATCTGCCGCACGACGCCGTCGCTGATGAGTTTCTCCTGTATGCCTAATTTCTGCGCCGCCTGCCGAACGTAGAGCGAGCGGGTGATGTCGTTGGGTACGGCGGCGATGCTCTGGATGATGTTGTCTGCCAACTGGGAAAGTTTTATGGGGTCGCCCTGAGCCTCTTCAAGCAGCAACTTGGTCTTGTATTCGATGAAGTCCACCTGATGGGTGGCCAGATAGTCCTGATACTGCTCCTGAGTGCACTTTTTGGCGAATTCATCGGGGTCTTGACCGTCGGGAAGCATCAAGAGACGCACGTTCATGCCGTCGGCCAGCAGCATGTCAATGCCGCGCTGAGAGGCTTTGATGCCGGCGGCGTCGCCGTCGAAGAGCACCGCGATGTTCGTTGTGAAACGCTTCACCAGACGTATCTGCTCATGAGTGAGAGCCGTGCCGCTGGAGGCCACCACGTTCTCTACGCCCATCTGGTGCATGGCCATTACGTCGGTGTAGCCCTCCACCATATAGACCACATCCGCCTTCGAGATGGCCTTTTTGGCTTCGAAGAGGCCGTAGAGTTCTTTCTTCTTGCTGTAGACGCTGCTCTCGGGGGAGTTGACGTATTTCTGGTTGACGCCCTTGGTGGCGGCGTCGAGCACGCGTCCGCCGAAGCCGACCACTTTGCCCGATACGCTGCGTATGGGGAAGATGACGCGTCCGGCATAGCGGTCGTACATCGTGCCGTCGTCTCGCTTCACGGAAAGTCCCGTCTTCACCAGAAAGTCTTCCTGGTAGCCCGCCTTGACAGCCGCCTTGGTGAGGGCGCTGCGCTCTTTGGGGGCGAAGCCGGCGCGGAAAGCCTTCACCACGTCGTCGCGGAAGCCGCGCCCGCGGAAATAGGAGAGACCCACGGCGCGTCCGTCGGGTGTGTCGTACATCTGGTGCTCAAACCAGTCCAGCGCCCATTCGTTGAGGGCGAAGAGCGAGTCGCGCTCCGTCTCCTGTGCGCGTTCCTCCGGCGTGAGTTCTTTCTCCACGATGGGGATGCCGTAGCGTTTGGCCAGCCAGCGCAACGCTTCGGGATAGGAAATCTGCTCGTGTTTCATGAGGAAGCTCACGGGGCCGCCGCCTTCACCGCAGGCCCAGCAGCGGCAGGTGTTGCGCGCGGGCGACACGGTGAATGAGGGGGAGCGGTCGTCGTGAAACGGACACAGCCCCTTCCAGCCCGAGCCGGACTTTTTGAGGTTGACAAATTCCGAGACGACATCGTAAATCTGTGCCGCCTCGTTGATTTTCGCTATGGTCGCGCGGTCAATCATCTTTCACGGGTTCAGTCGAGCTGATGTCCTGCGGCATCGTAGCTCTTGCCGCCTTTGACGATGTAGAGGCGCTGTCCTTTCAGATATTTACCGTCTTTCTTCCGTGCGTCCTTCGCTGTCGTCCGGGCACTACTGACCTTCAGGGGGTCCTGATCGGCCAGACGCACCAGTCTGAAGCCCGTGAAGATGGTCCAGTCCGTGTCAATTTTAACAGATTTCTCGATGCCGAGCTCTACGCTCTCGCCCTCTTTAACGTCAAACTCCACCGCGTTGGCGGCATAGCCTCCGTTGCAGAAATACTGCGAGGCCTGCTCCATGTTGTCGGGGATGTAGCCCTCAGAGGTGTTCACACCGAGAAACCCCATCTTGCCGGCTTCGGCGAAGATGCTCATCAGCGGGGTCTGCTGCTTCTCCCTCGTGCCGGGTGTGGCACAGAGGCGGGCGTTGAGGGTCTCTGTGCCTGCGCTGTGGGATGCGGCCGCCGCAGCGTAGCCTCCGGCGCGATAGTATCCCTGACAGCTGAGGCGGTAGCGTCCTTTGGGCAGACCCTTCACGGTCTGCTTGCACGAAAAGGAACTGTTGTTGTAGAATTCCTGCTCGTTGTAGTTGGTGTCTTCGTTGCTGTCGGCTTTCGTCAGCGTCCATCCGCTCTTGCTGTTGCCCTCGAAGCGGGGGTTGACAATCCGGCCCGTCATGTCGGCGTCGGCCTTTGTGTCGGCTTCGGGCCAGCTTGCGGCGCTCACTTCCAGGCCGCTTTGGCTCAGTTCGACCTTCACCACGTCGCCGGCCTCAAGGTTCACGGCTTTCTGGTAGCGGCGGAAGTTTCCGGCCATGCCCCAGAGGGTGATATCGGTGGCGGCCAAAGCCTGCACGTAGGCGGTTGTCTGTTCTTCCAATTTGGCTTTCACCTTGCTGCCGGCCACGAAGATTTGCAGGGGGTGTGCATAGCTGTTGTTCTGCTCCAGCGAGAGTTTCACTGAGGCCTTGTTGTCCTCGATGGTGGTCTCTTCCTTAAATATAGGGGCTGCGAAGCCCTGTATGCTGACGCCCTTGATGTCGGCGCTCTTCTGACCCTTGAAGTTGGAGACGAGCACGTAGTAGATGCCTTCGGGATCGGGCGTGATGATGCCGTTCCATCCTTCGGGCAGCAGCGGGCGCAGCAGTTCCTGCTGCTGGGCTGTGGCCTTGGTGTCTTCGGCATTGATGTTGCAGTAGTACACCAGGTTGCGGGCGTCCACCACGCTGCCTGCTGTTACGCTGCGCGAAGTGTTGCCGTACATGGGGTAGAGCTTTGAGGTGTAGATGCTGTTGTTGGCGCCGCGGTCGGCGAAAGCCATCTTCTTGCCGTTGTGGCCGATGACGGCAAGTTCGTTGTCGATGTTCACCCAGTCGGAGCTGAAGGTCAACTGCTGGCTGCCGTCGCGCTGGTTCCAGGTGATTTCGCCGTCCTGCTCGTAGTAGAGGGTGCGCTTGAGTTTGGTCAGTTCGTCGGTGGATATGGCGAGCAGTCCGCCTTTCTCGGCGGTGACGGTGCAGGCGCTGTTGGCGGTCACGTAGTCCAGATAGATGAAGGCGTTGCCGGGCGTGGAGTAGAGGGCGAAGCGGTTGTCGAGTGCGCCGTCGTTCACCGAAAGTTCGCCGTTCATCACCCAGGCGTTGCCGTCGAGTTGGTAGATGCCCGGGACAACGGGTGTGGCGTTGGTGCCTTTGCCGCTCACCTCATACCATCCGGTGATGTTGCCCGAGTTGTTGGCGCGATAGGGCACCACAATCTTGTTTTTGTCGGCCCGGTCGGCAGCGAAGTAGCCCGTGTAGCTCTTCAGCCCCGTGCTCCACGAGAAGCAGCTGAAGCGCGAGGGGGTGTAGGCGCGCACGACGTTCTGACAAGGGAACAGCATGGCCTTGGCGTGGGCGTTGCGGAAGTCTTCCCATGAGGTGGGTGTCATGTCGGCGGTGGACATGGTGAGATGCATCAGATAGGTCATCATCACGCGGTGGGCCTCCACGCCCATGCGGCGTGCGGCCACATCGGGGCGCAGCAGCCACGAGCCGTCGGGCGTGGTGGTCTGTCGGGCCTTGATTTGCTTGTAGGCCAGGTTCTCCAGCAGCAGGGCGTTAGGGTCGCGCTGGAAGCAGGCCTGGGTGGAGTAGGAGGTAATCTGGTCGTAGAGGAACAGACTCCAGTCGTTGCCGTTGGGCATGGCCAGTTCGCCGTCGGCCAACGCCAGCCAGTTGAGCACGTTGTCCATCACTTCCTGATTGTTGTGCTGCAGGGCGTTGGACTTCCATTCTCCGTTGTTGCCCTGGAACAGTTTCAGGGCCAAGGCGGCTTCGCCCAGTTCCTGCATCACGACGTTCTGATAGGAGGTGTGGAAGAGGTTGTGGTTTTGCAGCGTCCAGTCGGCATAGAGGTTGTTGCCCTTGTAGAGGTCGGCCCGTGTGGTGTGGTCGTACCATTCGTCGATGACGTCCGTGCGGGCGGCGTCGGCACCGTGCGAGTAGCTGTTGACGGCGAAGAGGCGCATGCGCTCAAACCATTTTTCGGCCAACGGGTCGCCCGGGAACAGGCCCAGCGTGGCGGCCAGCACGTCGGCTTCCCAGCCGTTTTCCTCCGATTTCGTGTCGCCGGCGTATCCCGTGGGGATGCTGCGGTAAAGCTCGTAGTTACATTCGGCTTTGAGCATGGCGTAGATGTAGCCCTTCTGCTCTTCCGTGAGTTTGTCCCATTGGAAGAAGGCCGAGTAGGCCACGCTCATGGCCCAGAGGCTGCTCTCCCACACGAAATCATTTGTGGAGGTGGAGCCCCAGTAGTTGTTGCCGGAACAGACCTTCAGCTGGTTGGCCTTGTGGGTGGAGTATGCATAGATGAGGCTCTTCATGGCGTATTCCTCAAGCAGATCCCAGGTGATGCCTGCGGGCAGGGCGATGCCTGCGGGCTTGGCGTATTTCACCAGAAAGGCGGCAATCATCGAGAGGTCGGCATTCGGGCGCACGCCCTTCTCGCCGTTGGGGCACGAGGGGCTGGTGCCGTTTTCCGTGTTGTAGAAGAAGCCGCAGCTCTCGTTCCTGCTGTTGGGGCTGGCGCACTGGAACCAGTAGGCCTTCATGTAGGGGGTGAAGGCGGCCAGCATCTTCAGCAGGTCGTTCATCATCTCGGCCTCGGGCACGAACGCGGCGTCGATTTTGCCCTCCGTGGGCGAGTCCACCTCGCCGGGCTTTTCGTCGGTGATGTCCCAAAGGCGCACGTTGTCCAGCAGGAAACTGGCGCCGGGACTGTTGACCCAAGTGAATTCAAATCCCAGGGAGACGCTCGTTGCCTCCGTCAGCGTGAACTCCACGCTCTCGGTGGTCCATCGGGCGGGGATGCTGCCCGAGTTCATCGCGATGACGGCCTTCTCGCTTCCGGCCACGAGTTTGCCGCTGCTTTTGGTTCCGGCATGTGCGCTCTTGCTGTCCACCGTCAGGCGGTATTTGGCGGCCGGCAGCGTCACGGTCTGCTTCACGCTCATCGTGCCGTTGTTCCAGGCGTGACGGGCATAGTACATCTGCGCGCCGTCGCTGGCGGAGCCCGGAGCGCCCAGGTCGTTGTCGGTGGCTGTGGCTGTGGCGGTCATGATGTCGGAGACGCCGTAACTGCCCGTCACGGTCCATCCCGTCAGTCCGGTGCCCACGGTGCGGGCGCCGCGTGTGGCATCGGCGGGCAGACCGGAGGCCAGAGGCTGCTCGAAGGAGGCGTTCCGGAGATACTGGCTGGTTACGTCGGTTTGTGCGCAGAGCGTAGCGGCGGCAAAGATGTTCACGAGGAACAAAGCGGGTCTTTTCATTGCGTGTTGAGCGTTTTGGGGTCGTATGATAACCTATATATACATTATTCGTCACAAAGATATAAATAAAAGCGCAAAACGGACACTTTTCAAGTGGTTTTTATGTTTTTTTCGCTGTTTTCTTTCCTGTTTTCCCAAAAAAATGTATTTTTGCGTTGAGTTTTGTGTTTAACCTTTTAATATAACAACATTATGAAAAACATGAAATTTCTCTTTTTGGCTCTTGCCCTGACTCTGTGCTCCGTGTCTCTGTCCGCCCGCGACCAGGTTATCTCCGAGCAGCAGCTCCCCGCAGCCGCCAAGACTTTCGTGAAGCAGTATTTCAAGAACCGCACCGTCTCTCTGGCCAAGAAAGACGTGGACTTCGGCTCCACCACTTACGACGTGGTGCTCAACAGCGGCACGAAGATTGAGTTCAACAACAAAGGCGAGTGGAAGGAAGTGGACTGCGCTCCCGCCGCCGTGCCTTCTGCGCTCATTCCTTCGGCCATCGCCTCCTATGTGAAGGCCAACTATGCCAACTGCAAGATTGTCAAGATTGAGCGCGACCGCAGCGGCTTTGATATCGAGCTCTCCAACGACGTTGATTTGCGTTTTGACAAGCAGGGCAAGTTTATACGCGTTGACGACTGAACGTGCGGCTTAAGATATCCCTTTGGCTCCTGCTGAGCCTTTGTTTTGCGTGTGGGGCGGCATTCGGTGTTGTCCCACCGCGTTTTTCATATGATTTCATCGTGCCGCTCGACGGCAGTTTCACCGAGGCCGTACGGGCTGCCAATGCCCGTCCCGACAAGCAGCGTCGCTACCGCATCTTCATCCTGGCCGGACACCATCTGAGTCCCGGCGACGGCACGCCGCTGCGCGTGAAGGACGGCGAGCGTGAACTCACGGTGCCGTCTCCGATGACCGTCCTCACGGCGCCCAACACCAGCATCTGTGGCGAGGGCTCCGGGTTGAGTGTCATTGAGTCGCGTCCCCGCTACGAGGGCATCTCCGTCACCGCCACGCTCATGCTCCACGGAGCCGACAGCACTTTCCTGCAGGACTTCACCCTCTGGTCGCACTATCGCGACGCCCCCGGGGCTTTTGCTGTTCGCTCCGTCGCTCTGCGTGAGCAGCGTTGTCGGGGCAACATTCTCCGTAACGTCTCCCTCCTGAGCAATCAGGATACCTATGTCACCAACTCCGGCGGCACCACCTTCCTTTCCGACTGCGATATCCACGGCACCGTGGACTTCATCTGCGGGGGCGGCACCGTCTTCTTCGACCGCTGTCGTCTGCATCTGCGTCCGCGCGGACGGCGCGGCAACGTGATTTGTGCTCCGGCTACAGAAGACCGCCTCTCCGCCGGCTACGTCTTCAGCCGTTGCACCATCCTCGGCGACGCCCTTCAGGCGGGGCGCTACAAACTCGGTCGCCCCTGGCAGAAGGCCCCGCAGGCCGTATTTCTCCACACGCGCATGATGCTGCCGCCCGACGCCTCGGGATGGGCCGAGATGCACGGCACGCTGCCACGTCTCTTTGCCGAATACGCTTCCGTGGACAGCCTCCTGCGCCCCGTTGCCGCTGCAGGTCGCCGTACGCGCTACCGCAACCGCGAGGGTGTGCCCGTTGAGGTGATGCATGCGCCGGTGCTGACTGCCGACGAGGCAGCGGCCTATGATTTGCGCCGGGTGTTTCCCTCCTGGCATCCCGATGAGGCGGGCGCTCCGGTAGCGCCGCCCGAGGTGTGTGTGGCCGACGGCGCCCTGGTGTGGGACGATGTGCCCGGTGCCGGCCTCTATGCCGTGTGCCTCAACGGACGCGTTGCGGCCTTCACCACCCATCCGCGCTACCGCATTCCTTCCGACAGCCCTTCGGGGGCGCGCTACGGGGTGCGCTGCGCCAACTTCTACGGTGCCCTGGGTCCCCTGAGCCGCGAGGTGATGCCTTCCCCTGCCGCTCCGCCTGCTGCCGGCACCCCCTGCACCTTCGACCCTTCGTGCAGTTATCTGCGCTGGGTCGTCAACTCACGTCTCGGTGATTTCAAGGCGAATACGCAGCCTTCGGGCTTCGCGCTTTTCGATGCCGGGGGCCGCATGCTGGCGCCCTCTTCTCGGGTGAAGAGCACGCTCGACTATGTGCCCGGCCTCGTGGCGAAGGCTCTGCTGGAGGCGGTGGACTGCCTGCGCAGCGGCGATGCCCGTGCCGTGGCGCCCTGGTACTATGCCGTGGTCGACTACGCCCTCACCTGTTCCCTCTCGGCTGCGGGACTACGGGGCGAGTCGTTCGACGATCTCAATGCAGTGAAACTCTATTGCCCGCTGCTGCGTCTGGCCCGTGAGGGCTGCTTTGCCGACAGCCCGTTCTGTCAGTCCGACTCCGTGGCCGCTGTGGCGCAGCGCCGCTTCAGCGAGACGCTCGCGGCCTTCCGTCTGGCCGACAGCCTCTATGCCATTAAGGCTACCGTGCGCCCCGACGCCGCCGGTGGCTGGTGGCACAAGAAGCGCTACATCAACCAGATGTGGTGCGATGGGCAGTATATGGGTCCTGCGCTCTTGGCGCAACTCATCAACGAAGACCCTCATTATCGGTCACTTTCATCCGACGATTGGGCGCTTATCGTGCGTCAGTTCACCGTCTCGTGGCGCCATCTTTGGGACCCCCGCGAGCGCTTGCTCTACCATGCCTTTGCTGCTGATCCCGCCGATTCTTTTGCGGTCTGTTGGCAGGGCGTGTCGGCGGAGCCGGGGGCCGAGGTGCTCCATTCCGCCGAGTTCTGGGGCAGGGCGGAGGCCTGGTATTTCATGGCGCTGGTTGATGTGCTGGAGCAGATGCGCTTGGCGGGGCGTTCGGGGGTGGAGGATTTCCGCACGCTGCACGGCTTCCTGGAACAACTGGCCGCCGGCATTGCCGCCCGCCAGGACCGCGCCTCGGGTTGCTGGTATCAGCTCCTGGCCCGCGACAGCACTTTTGTGGCGCGTGACTACCGCAGCGACGACCGCTGGACCGATGTGCCCGTGCGCAACTATCTGGAGTCCTCGTGTACGGCCATCTTCACGGCGGCCTATCTCAAGGCGATGCGTCTGGGTCTGCTCGGCAGGGAATATATGGCTGTGGCATCGCGGGCCTACAGGGGCTTTGTGGAGCGCTTCATGGTGCACGACGGCCGGGGCGGGGTGCATCTGCTCGGCAGTTGCCGTTCGGCCGGTCTGAGCGGCGGCAAGCAGCGCGACGGCTCTGCGGCCTACTACCTCCTGGGCAGGGACACACGCCCCACGGGCCCGGACTCCGCGGACTTCTTCACCGAGGGCAAGGTGCTCGGCGGCTTCATCATGGCCGCCACGGAGTGGGAGAGGAGAGGATTGACCAGCCTCTTCTCTTCGTGTGCCGACGACAAGGGGACCGCTGTCGCTGTTCCTGCTGCGAAGGACTGTTTTACGTTGTGGAACCATTGTGAGGCGCTGACGGCGCTTCAGGAATATGTTGAAGACGTGACAAACCCCGATTCCGAGAACTTTGTCAGGGAGGAGGACCGCATCGCCGTATTCGATATGGACGGCACGTTTGTTGGTGAACTTTATCCATCGTACTTTGAATATAACATGCTGGAATACCGCGCGCTGGATGACGCCTCTTATGCGGCTCCGGAGGATGTAAAAGAGGCCGCGCAGGAGATACGTGACTTCGTGCGCAACGGCAAGCCGTTGCCCGACTATTTCGATATGAAGCACGCCCGTGCTGCAGCCAAGGCTTATGCCGGCATGACGCCGGCCGAATTCGATGCCTATGTCAAGGCCTACGCCGGGCGTCCTGCCAACGGCTTCACGGGTATGACTTACGGCGAGAGCTTCTTCAAGCCCATGCTCCAGGTGTTCGACTATTTGGAGGACAAAGGCTTCACCTGCTACGTCGTTTCTGGCTCCGACCGCTTCATCTGCCGCGCACTTGTCGAGCGCCTGGGCATCGGCCCCAATCGCGTCATCGGCATGGATGTGAAGCTCCGCTCCACCGGTCAGGGTGCGGAGGAGGGCGTCAACCACACCTTCGGTCGCGGAGAATCCCTCGTGCGCACCGATGAACTCATTATCAAGAATTTGAAAACCAACAAGGTGCTGCAGATTGCGCAGGAGATAGGCAAGGTACCCGTCTTGTCGTTCGGCAACAGCAGCGGCGACGTCGCCATGCACAATTACACCCTGAGTAATCCCGACCACCGTTCGGCGGCCTTCATGCTTATTGCCGATGACGACCGGCGCGACCACGCCAACCGTGAGAAGGCGCTCAAACTGGGCGAGCAGTGGCGCCGGGCCGGCTATCATGTCATTTCCATGCGCGACGACTTCCGCACCATCTACGGTGACAGCGTACAGAAGACCGATTTCACTTTCTTTAAGTAACGGGGCGCCCGGTAGTTTGCGTGAAAATTTACTCACGCCAAACACGCTGATAGGGATTTTCCCCGACGGAATAGGGAAACATTCCCCCGAAGTCAAAAAAAAGCGCCGTACCTTTGCAGCGCAATTCGGAAGAAAACCGGATTGAAAACATAAAAAAAGAATATCGGAAACATTTAAAATATGTTGATTATGAAAAAGATGATGATTCTCGCCGCTGCAGTGATTGCCACCATGAGTGCCAATGCCAAGAGCAAAGCCGTTGAAACGGAGCGTTTCGACAAGGTACAGGTGAACGTGCCCGCTCAAGTGCGTGTGGCACAGGGTGAGGAGTACGCCGTGCGCTTCGCCAGCACCGACGGACTCTCCGTCATGAACGTACGTTATACCGTGGAGAACGGCACGCTGAAAATCAACTCCGACGACCTGGCCATGATGGAAGGCCGCACCGACAAGCTCTACATCACCGTCATCACCCCCGAGGGTGCCGAGATGGTCAAGAGCAGCAAGACCGACTTCATGCTCTGAGCCGCGCACTCCCCCGCTCAGGGCACCGTGAACTCCACCACAAGCGGCAGATGATCGCTGAAGCCGCCACGCCACACGGGACCCTGAAAGGAGCGCAGAGGCAACCCCTCCGGAGTCAGCATGAACGGGCGCTTGAAGGGCAACGCCTCACCGCACAGACGGCGGCGGAAGGACTCCGTGACCAGAATGTGGTCGAGATAGCCCCACTCCCCGCGATAACAATAAGTGCCTTCGGGACTCCGGAGGCGCTTTTTCTTTTGTGTCACGGCGGAGCGGAGCGACGACGTCTTCTCCGTCAGCATCCGGCGGAATACAGGATCGGAGGGATAGGCATTGAAGTCGCCCATAGCCATGAAGAGACACGACGAGAGCGAGTCGGCCAGATGGCGCAACGCGGCAGCCGCCAACATGCGGTGGCGATCGGCCTTGCGCGAACCGCCGCGACGCGACGGGAAATGGACGACGGCCAGATGGAGCGTGTCGCCCGAATAGAGTACGCCCTTAACGTAGAGGATGTCGCGCGTAGCGCGTAAACGATGTTCGCGCGAGGGCACACGCACGCTGCGTGAAGCCACCACACGGAAGAGCATCGGCTGGAAGAGCAGCGCCGTCTGCACGCCGCGCTCGTCAGCGCCGCGGGCCACCACGTAGTCGTAGCCCAGATGGCGCAGGGCGCTGCGCTGGGTGAGGTCGCGCAGACAAGTGTCGCCCTCCACCTCGCAGAGCCCCAGAAAGACGGGCGGTCCGTAGTCCTCGCTCATGGCGGCCATCACCTTGGAGAGATGATGCAGCTTGTTCCAATAGCGATAGGAATTCCAGGCATTCGGTCCGTCGGGAAGAAAATCGGTATCCCGAAAGCCCTCGGCATGGACGGTGTCGAAGAGGTTCTCCACATTCCAACAACCGCAACGCAAACGTCTCTCTGCCCCTGCCGCCAGAGCGAGCAGAAGACAGAGAGACGCTGTTACGAAGCGATGACGGAGCACCTCCCCAATCAGTCGTGACCGAGGAGAATCTTCATCATCTCCACTGCGGAGTAGGCCACGGGCGTGCCGGGACCGAAGATGCAGGCCACGCCGGCCTTGTAGAGGAAGTCGTAGTCCTGCGGAGGAATGACACCGCCGGCAGTCACCATGATGTCCTCACGGCCGAGCTTCCTGAGCTCCTCGATGAGCTGCGGGATGAGCGTCTTGTGACCGGCGGCGAGCGACGAAGCGCCCACGATGTGGACGTCGTTCTCCACAGCCTCGCGGGCTGCCTCTTCGGGCGTCTGGAACAAGGGGCCCATATCCACGTCGAAGCCGCAGTCGGCATAGCCGGTGGCAACCACCTTGGCGCCGCGGTCGTGGCCGTCCTGGCCCATCTTGGCAACCATGATACGGGGGCGACGGCCCTCCTTCTTTGCAAACTCGTCGGTCATCTGACAGGCCTTCTTGAAGAGGTCGTCATTCTTTGCTTCACTGCTGTAC
>CADAVI010000048.1 GCA_902791295.1 uncultured Bacteroidales bacterium
TCCCTCCTTCGGCTACGGCGGCTATTGTCTGCCCAAAGACACGAAGCAGCTTTTGGCCAACTATCAGGATGTGCCGCAGGACATGATGACGGCCATCGTTCAGTCCAACCGCACGCGCAAGGACTACATCGCCGATGCCGTGTTGCGCAAGGCAGGATGGTTTGCCTACAGCGAGAACAACACCTACGGACATCATGACGTCGCCGTCGAACCGCCCACCATCGGTGTCTACCGTCTCACGATGAAGTCCAACTCCGACAACTTCCGCCAGAGCGCCATTCAGGGCATCATGAAGCGCATCAAGGCCAAAGGTGCCAACATCATCATCTACGAGCCCACTCTGGCCGACGGCACGCTTTTCTTCGGCAGTCGCGTGGTGAACGATCTCAGCGAATTCAAGCGCCTCTCGCGCGCCATCATTGCCAACCGTTTCGACGACTGCCTCTCAGATGTTGAAGATAAGGTTTACACGCGCGACATCTTCCGTCGCGACTGATATGCGCCCTTTGAAGCGAGCACTTGCAGCGCTATTTGTCTGCATTGCCGCTTTGACGATTGTCTCCTGTTCGTCGGTTTCTTTGGACGACCTGGTTGAAGAAGAGACGGAGACGACATCCCAAAAGAAGAGCAGCGAAAAGAGTGTGTCGGAGAATGTGTTGCGTCAAACGAAAAGCGGCCCTTCCTCTGCGCTGTTCTACGACAGGCAAATGCCCGAAAACCTCTCCGTGGGCGGCAGTATAAGTGGTATGAAAGTGCTGCAGATAAAGCGGGAAGAGACAGACAACCAATACGTCGTCACCACCCTCACGCTGCTCTCCGGAAGCGAATGGGTCGGCGTGCCTTCGGCCAACGCTGCGGAAAACGGCACGACGGCACAGTCGCTCTCCGACGAATGTGCGGAAGCCGGTGAAACGGGGTGGCACATTCCCACCAGAGCCGAAGCGCAACTGATACGCCAATTCTGCAGCAACGAACTCATAGAGAATGAGCGCTATCTTTGCGACGGCGGAGCGTTTACCTTCGCTGCCGCAAGCAAGACGGTCTCCAAGGCCGGCACGAAAAAGCGTTATGCGCTGCGTCTGGTACATGATGCCAAATTCGTGACGCTTCAACCATAAGTGTCCAGACCTGTTCTGTATTAAGGAAAAATATTGACATTCTGCCCAGAAAGTCCATTGCATATTTCGCGTAGAAACAAGAAAAATTAAACATACAGATTATCAGCCGAATAGAAAAATCCAGATGCCCAAAAGACCTTTTTTTGACTCTCCTCAGACTCCCCTCAGAGGCCACGCAGAGGCGCTGTTTCTGCATATTCTCCGTGAGTTCAAATTGATTTTTGCATAAAGTCAGCCGGGTTTATACAGAATGCATGCATAATAATGATGCGGTTTTGATGAAAAAGTTAGCAGTTTAAACTGCTATCTCGAATTATTTTCATACCTTTGTCTGCGTAAAATGAATTTTATCCGACGAAAACAGAAACGACTATGATGAACAAAGATGCAAAAATTTATGTGGCGGGCCATCGCGGGATGGTCGGAAGCGCCATTGTTCGCGAACTTCAAAGACAAGGTTACAACAATATATTGACCCGGACACACAAGGAACTCGACCTGTGCAACCAGCAGGCCGTGAATGACTTCTTTGCTGCCGAAAAGCCTGAATACGTCTTCCTCGCAGCTGCGAAGGTGGGCGGCATTGTGGCCAACCAGAGCGCATTGGCCGACTTCATGTACGACAACATGATTCTGGAGATGAACGTCATCCACGCCGCTTGGAAGAACGGCTGCAAGAAGTTGGAGTTTCTCGGTTCATCCTGCATCTATCCCCGTATGGCGCCGCAGCCGATGCCCGAGAGTTGTCTGCTCACTTCCGAACTCGAAAAAACCAACGAGGCTTACGCTCTGGCCAAAATCAGCGGACTGAAATACTGTGAATTCCTCAACCGTCAGTACGGCACCGACTACATCAGCGTGATGCCGACCAATCTCTACGGCCCCAACGACAACTATCATCCCGAACACTCTCACGTGTTGCCCGCCTTGATCCGCCGTTTCCACGAAGCCAAAGTGGCCGGTCTCAAAGAAGTCACCTGTTGGGGTGACGGCAGCCCGCTGCGCGAGTTCCTCTATGTGGACGATTTGGCCAATCTCTGCGTATTCCTGATGAACAACTACAGCGGCAACGAAACCGTTAATGCCGGCACAGGCAAGGAACTCACCATCAAGGCTCTCACGGAACTCGTGGCCAAAGTGATTGGCTACGAGGGCGAAATCAAGTGGGACACCACACGCCCCAACGGCACGCCCCGCAAACTGCTCGACGTTTCGAAGGCCACCAAACTCGGGTGGACCTACAAGACGGAGCTCGAAGACGGCATCCGTCTCTCTTACAAAGACTTCCTTGAGAACCCGATGAGAGCCGAACGCTGATATGAGTCCGTTGTTATTCGCACCCAACGTCAAACATCTCGTTTGGGGCACGGAAGAGTGGAGCGTTTCCGCCGTTCCGGGCTCCGAAAGTGAGATTGCGTCCGGTCCTTGGACAGGTCGTCTGCTGACCGATTTCATCGAGTCGGAACCTGAGAAGATTTTAGGGCGTGCTGTGGCTCATAACTATAACAACAGGTTGCCGCTTCTGGTGAAAATCATTGACGCCAAAAAGGATCTCTCCATTCAGGTGCACCCCAACGACGAGATGGCGCAGAGGGTACACGGAAAGATGGGCAAGAGCGAGATGTGGTATGTGCTCGACGCAGCCCCGGGAGCTTATCTCTATGCCGGATTCAAAGAGCATATCACACCGGAAGAATACCGTCGGCATGTAGCCGACGGCACCATCACGGAAGTTCTTGCACGTCACGAAGTCTGTGCCGGACACGTGTTCTATCTGCCCGCCGGCAGAGTGCACGCCATTTGCGGCGGCATCCGTCTGGCCGAAGTTCAACAGTCGAGCGACGTCACTTATCGCATTTACGACTACAACCGTCCCGGCCTTGACGGCAAGCTTCGCGAGTTGCATACGGAATTGGCTGCAGAGGCCATTGATTATGAAGTTGTGGATGAATACCGCACACTCTACAACGGGGCAGATAATTCTGCCAACATTGTGGTGGACAGCCCGTATTTCACCACACGTGTTGTGGAGGCCAAAGCCCCCATTCACCGCAATCTTGTCAAGTATGACAGCTTCGTCATCACCACGTGTCTGGAAGGTGCCTGCACCATTCGCATGAGAGACACCCATGAGGAGATTTGTTTGAATAAAGAGCAATGCTGCTTCATTCCCGCCGTCATCACCGACTATGACGTTTTACCTGAAGAGGGTGGTGTGAAACTGCTCGACAGCTTCATCGACAACATGGATCGCTCGCTCTCAAGTAAGATGACGCGCTTCCTGCACATTACGAAGAAGTAAAAAAAGAAGGGCGCCGCTTTGGCGCCCTTCTTTTTACCTGATGAGTGAGCCTGATGAGGAGAATTTATGTCCGTTCCTGATGATGACGAGACTACCGTTCTCCCAATATTTTCCATCGGGTGTTGCATTTCTGTCATACTTCTTGGGAAGAGTACGAATGCCCGAGAGGTCTTCCTGCAGATAGAGGCGGAAGTTGTCTACCTTGAACCACGTCTCAGCGGGAGCGTCAGAAGTGGCAACGCCAATGGAGATTGTCGCAGGTTTTGGCAAAGTGAAATCCAGACGAACCGTCTGCAGGGCAACATTGTCGCCAATGCCGGGAGAGCATTGGTCCTTGAAGTAGGCAACATTGTCGCCGGCAAAGATTCTCTGATTGCCCAGGCGGACAGTGTTGCTGCGGTTGGAGGCCAGCATGTCGGCCGTCAGCACGTAGCGTCCTGCAGGCAGGTTGATGTCCTGCGAGAGCTGTACGGCAACAGACTTGTCGTTCCACACGCCGAAAAGCCTGCTGCCGTCGGTGGGATTGTCGTCATTACCGTTGGCGGCGTTCACACCGTACCAGACAAGATTTGTGTTGGACAACGTCCAATTGGTGGGCACCACCTTCGTGCCGATGTTGGCCTCAAAGGAGGGATTCTTAATGTAGGTGGCGGTGACATCCTCTTTGAGGGCTTCCGGGTCCTTAATGTTGTAGCGCTCCTTGAAGGCCGCCTCCGTGAGATAGTACACGCCGGTGACGGTGGCGCGGTTTGTCGTCTGGTCGGAGGTGGTGAGACCGATGCAGTCAATCCAGTCCCTTCCGTTGGCGGAAATCAGGAGTTTTGGTTCGTCCACGGGAAAGTTGCCGTTGAGCTGCGACTGCTTGGAGAGATCCCAGGCGAAGACCTGATAGCTTTGTCCGCCGCGCTCAATGTTGAGCGTCATGTTGGGAGTCACTTGGCCGCCGTTGTTGTAGCCGTTCATCCACCATGCGTAGGTGTCGTCTGACTTGGCTGTGGAGAATCCCTGTCCCTCAACCACATACCAGCACTCCGATCCGAGCACGTAGTATTTGTCGCCGGCCTCCTTCTTCATGCCGTAGGAGACGTTGCGCTGTCCGGCGGCCTTACCCTGAAGGGTGAAGGTGTTGGCGGTTTCGTCGTAGCTGACTGACGAGCACTGGTCGCTGTTGTAGCGGAAGTCGGTGGACTTGAAGGCGTAGTGCTCGTAGTCAGCGAAAGGGTCGGGCACCTCCTTCGTCAGCCTGAGATAATAGAGGCCGGGGCACAGCGTGCCGAAGTCGGCCTGGATGCGGAAGGTTACCGTCTGCTTGGGCTGTCCGTTTCCGTCCTTGAGGAGCGACTCGTCCAGGAGCCATTCCTTATTGTAGAAGCCGCTCTCGTTGGCTGTGGCCACAGAGGAGGGCACGGTGTAGTTCTGAATCAAGGTGCCGTCCACGTAGATGGCGGCCTTGCGACCGGCATCGGCGGTGTTGAAGCGGCACATGAGTCCCACATTCTCCGTGAGGCCCTCGCTGTTGGTGAGCACATACTGGATGTAGCCTCCGCTCTGGGCGTCGCGATAGACCTCGTCTCTGAAGGTGCCCACGGTGGAGCCTTCGCTGTATTCGGTGATGCCGGCCTCCGACTGCTGTTCACCCGTGCGGATGAAGTCGATGGTGCGGGCGTCGAGGGCTGCAGCCTCGCGCTCGTCACGGGCCCATGTGGAGTTTTCGTAGTCTTCCTGAGTGGCCTGATACCAATAGTTCATCACGCGCGTGTGGTGGATGCCATAGTAGGGTTCAAGCGTGAGCGTTGTCCATGCGTTGCTGCCTTCGCGGCTGCAGTCGATGGTGAACTTGAGGGGCTGGCCCTCCACCGGCGTGATGCGCGAAAGCACGTCGGCGCGATTGCCGATGAGCAGGGGTGCGGTGGAGAGATTCTTCTTGGTGGTGTAGCTGTCTTCGGCGTGGCCCATACGCTCGCCGGCGGCATACTCATGCGGCAACGCTTCGTAGGCGGCATCGTCGGGATTGTCGGATGTGGTGCGTGCGCCCAGGAGGATAGGGCCGTACTTGAAGCAGATGTAGTCCTTGAGGTTGGGACATTGCTCCCAACGCAGCGTCATGGGCAGGGAGACATTCACCACATCACCCTCGCTCCACGATCGGGTAATCTTCACATAGCCGTCAACGGCTTCCGTATAAGCGTTGCCGCCCACGCTGACGCTGTAGCCTTCTCCGGCCCAAGAGGGTTTGCGGACGGCCAGCGTATAGGTGCCGGATTTGCCGACAGTAATCTTCGACCCGGCGGAGTAGGGGAATTGGGTCTCCTGCGTGATGGAGAATTTGTCGCTCTCAAGCGTAGAGGCCGTGAAGAGGTTGACGTAGAGCGTCTGATTATCGGCGGAGTGGGTGTAGATGAAGTGGCCGTATTTGGAGTGGTTCTCCATACCCGTACCCACGCAGCACCACATATCCTGATTCGTCTTGCTGTAGATGCGATAGGCCTGCGGACGCAGCGGGGTGAAATAGACGTAGCCGCCGGTCACGGGGTCTTGCGTGGAGAGGATGTGGTTGTACATCGCAGCCTCGTAGAAGTCGGAATATTTGCCGTCGTGCGTGACGTCGAAGAGCGACTCCGAGAGTTTGAGCATGTTGTTGGTGTTGCAGGATTCGGGGCCGTTGCACTCGTTGACGTAGCGGTGTGAGGCCGAAGAGGCCATGAACCATTCGTTCATCGAGTTGCCGCCGATGCAGACGGTGCGGTTGTTGACGACGTCGGTCCAGAAGTTGCGTGCGGCGGTGGCATAAGAGGTCATCGAGGCGTCGAGCTGTGCGATGCGCTCAAAACCGATGTATTTGGGCACCTGCGTGTTGGCGTGACGGTTGTCGAGGAACGAGGGGGAAACCGTCTGCATGCCGTTAATCATCGTGGTGTGACTGTACTTTTTGGCGCCGTTGAGATACTTCACATCTTTGGTGAAATAGTAGGCATCGGCCAGCACTTCGTTCACGCCGCCGTGCTCCGTGTCGAGCACGCTCTGCATCGTGGCGGTGTTGTATTTGGCCACGAGGTTGACGGCCCAGTCGCACATCTTGAGGAACATCGTATAGGCCTCGTCGCTCTTACCATATATATATGCATCGCGAAGACCGGCCATCACCTTGTGCTGCACGTAGAGGGGCACATTGCCGCGCGCGCCGTTGAACTTGGAGATGCTGCCGCTGAACATATCCGTCCACACGCTGTTGTCGGGATAGCCGCCGATGTAGCCGTAGAGGCCCTGCGTGTTGCTGTCAAACTTATCCTGACAGTCCTTCATCACGGAGAGCATATAGTCCATGCGCTCCTTCAGCTGTGCCTTCGTAGCGGCATCGTCGCAGGCGGCATAGGCCAGCGCGAGTGCCGAGAGATAGTGTCCGCCCACGTGTCCGTCGAGACGGAAACTGCCGCTGCCCCAGTTTTCGAAATTGGGGTGGAGCGACGTCCAGTCGGCATATTTCCCCGTGTTGAGTCCGGCCTGACGCACAAAGGGCGTGAGCAGACGGTCCACATCGTAGGAAAGCAGCATGTCGAAGTTGCGATACATGGCCGTCTTGAGCGGCCCGTCGAGCAGCGTCACTTCGGAGAGCTCGAAATGCTCGGGATAGAGCTTGTTTTCGGCCTGCGTCGTCAGCGCGAAGACGAAGGCCAGGAGTGTGAGGATTTTCTTCTTCATGGTATTAATGTTGTTGATATTGATATAATTGTAATTCATTTTGACAATCTGTCAGATATGATACACCTCGTCCACACCCTCAATCTGGTAGAGATGACGAATCACGTGGACGAGTTCGCTCACGGAATGAACGAAGAAGGTGATGTGGCAATCGACCAAAGCGTCGGTGGTTGTGGTGGTGAGGGCGTCAATGCCCAGATGAAGCACGTTGGTGATGTGGTCGATGAGGTCTGCCAGAAGATGGTCGCGGTCGATGGCGTGAATCACCACCGTGACGGGATATATCTTATTGGACTCCTTGAAATCGACCGCCACGATGCTGTCGCCGTATTTGGAAGCCAGGCGGATGGCCTCCGCACAACTGCGGCGGTGAATGGTGATATGACCCGTCTCATCCTTCACGCCGATGCTCTCGCCTCCGGGCAGAGGACGGCACAGGGGACAACGCATCACCATCGGGTCCTCCACCGTGGAGAGATATTTGCGGATGCGGCTCTTGGCGAAGTAGGTGCTGCAATGGTCTATCCAATCCTTCTCGGCGGTGTATCTGGCGGCGGTACCGATTTCGACGCAGTCGCCGCGCTGAAGGGGGGTCTTCACGCTCTTGAGTTTGCCGTTGATGCGGGCGTAGTGGGCATGCAGGCCGGTCTGTTCGTCCAGTTTGAAGGCAAAGTCGATTGCCGTACTGCCCAAGGGCAGGATGAAACTCTTGCCGTCGGTGGAGAAGACCATGATGTCGTCGTAGTAGAGTGCGGCGGAGATTTGCTCCAGCAACTGTGCGCCCGTACCCTGTTCGGCAATATCCTGCAGCACACGACGGAAGCGTTTGATCCAGTCGCCGATGTTGTTGCCGAGTTCGGCCATGCAGCCAATCTTCGAGGCGGCCACCATATCATCGCTGCAAATCTGCACATCCTCCCACACGCCTTCTTTCGAGAGCAGCATGACGCGCAGGCACTGGTAGGAATTCTCCTTGGCCTGGTCGATGAGGTTCATGAACGACCCGGGCTTCTCCTTGAAGTAGTCCGTGAGGATGTTGTAGATGCGCAGGGCCTGTGCCTTGTCGGTCATCATGTCGTCCACGCCGTCGTCGAAGGTGACGCGCACGTAGTATTTGTTGTCCAGATGCCTGACGTCCACACCCTGCTGCTTCATGCGGCGGTAGATGGAGTAGGGCTTGCGGTAGAACACTTCCACCTTGGCCACGACACCTTTGTCCTTCAGCAGCCGCTCGCATTTGTGGGTAAACTCCTCCAAGCGGCGGAAGTTGGCCAGCTTGTCCTGATAGAGCGCCTCTTCCAGGTCGGCATACTCCAGTTCGCAGCGATACTGGAAGGAGAGGTTCTCCAACTCGGTCTTCACATCGAACAGGCCCAGACGGTTGGCCAGCGGGGCGTAGAAGTAGTCGGTCTCTCCGGCAATCTTCATCTGCTTCTCGGGCTTCATCGACGAGAGCGTGCGCATGTTGTGCAGGCGGTCGGAGAGTTTTATCATCAGGGCGCGGATGTCGTAGTGGAGCGAGTCGAGGAGCTGCTTGTAGTTGTCGCCCTGCTTGGTGATGTTGTATTGCTCTTTCTTCTTCTTGGTGACGATGTCCACGAGCGAGGCCACATCGTCGCCGAAGCGTTCCCTGACCTGCTCGATGGTGAAGTCGGTGTCCTCCACCACGTCGTGCAAAAAGGCCGTGATGACGGAGTTGGCGTCGAGCTTCAGTTCCTCGGCTGCGATGAGCGCCACCGCAATGGGGTGGATGATGTAGGGCTCGCCGCTTTTGCGCTTCTGCGCGGCATGCTTTTCCTGGGCCAGAGCGAAGGCGTCCTTGATACGCTCAAGGTCTTCTGGGGTCACTCTGGGCGCCATCACTTCGAACACGCGTTCGGACGATTGCCGGATGATTTGATTGTAGTCGTACATTGTAAGTATTATTTTTCGCGGCAAAGGTACGGATTTTTTTGCAAACATCAAAGATGTTTTGCCATTTTTTTCTGCCCATTGACCATATTGCTTCCGAATTGTGAAAAACTTCCTTTGTCGCCCGACGTATCATCAGCGTGCGATAAAGGGGCTTTTTTGTCAAAAAAACGGATTTCGAAATACGAAGAAAATTACCTTTTGGAGCACTTTGTTGTTATTGCATTTGCAGCCCGTTTTTAATTTTTCGATGTTCGCCTGACTCTTCCCAGAGGGTTCTCAGAGGGTTCTCAGAGGCCGCGCTGCCACCGACCAGAGCCCGTGTTTGCCCTATTTTTTGTAAAAAGAAAAGAGATATCAGACAATGCAGGGGGCGGAGTCGGAAAAAGGGTGGGGAAGAGTCGCCGGGAAAATATTTTTTTGAAAAAATGGATAAAAAAAGCGGAAATCTCGTTTTTTTTTCGTACCTTTGTGCACGGTATTTGAGTATTCAACATTAATGTTGCAGAAATTTCAGTTGAGGTTTCTGCATAAATTACTAAAAGATAAAGAATAATGAAAGCATTCGTATTTCCCGGACAGGGCGCTCAGACCCCCGGTATGGGCAAAGCACTTTATGAAAACAACCCCAAGGCCAAGGAGCTCTTCGAGCAGGCCAACGAGATTCTCGGTTTCCGTATCACCGATTTGATGTTTGACGGCACGGCAGAAGATTTGCGCCAGACGAAAGTGACGCAGCCGGCCGTGTTCCTCGACAGCGTCATCAAGGCCGTATGCCTGGGCGACGAGTTCAAGCCCGACATGGTGGGCGGTCACTCTCTGGGCGAATTTTCCGCTCTGACGGCTGCCGGCGCACTCACATTTGCCGACGGCCTCAAACTGGTGAGCGCCCGCGCGATGGCCATGCAGAAGTGCTGCGAGGCCAATCCCGGTGCGATGGCCGCCATCATCGGTATGGCCGACGAGGAGGTGGAGAAGCATTGCGCCGCCGTCAGCGCTGAGGGTAAGGGCGTCGTGGTTGCCGCCAACTACAACAATCCCGGCCAGCTGGTCATCTCCGGCAACCGTGAAGCCGTAGAGCGCGCCTGCGAAGTGATTAAGGAAGCCGGCGCCAAGAGAGCCATCATGCTGCCCGTGGGCGGCGCCTTCCATTCGCCTCTGATGCAGAACGCCAAGGACGAACTCGAAGCCGCCATCAAGGCCACAGCGTTCCACAAGCCCGTGTGTCCCGTCTATCAGAACGTGGACGGCCAGGCCCACACCGAGCCCGAGGATATCAAGCAGAACCTCGTGGCGCAACTCACTTCTCCCGTGCAGTGGACCAAGGAGGTACAGGCGATGGTGGCTGCCGGTGCAACGGAGTTTACCGAGTGTGGTCCCGGCCGTGCCCTGCAAGGCATGATTGTGAAGATCAGCAAGGACGTCACCGTCAGCGGCATCGAGTAAGACAAAGCAAGTCTCATCCACATTCACTCCAACAGAAAGTATGACAATCTATCAGGTTTTCACCCGCCTCTTCGGAGCGCAAAACGGGGTTTTGACGCCCGGCGGCACCAAGGCTCAAAACGGATGCGGCACGATGGCCGACTTCACGCCGAAGGCCCTGCGTGAAATCAAGGAACTCGGCATCACCCACGTGTGGTACACCGGCATTATCGAGCACGCCACTAAGACCGACTACACGGCCTTCGGTATCCGGCGCGACAACCCGATGGTGGTGAAAGGTCAGGCCGGAAGCCCCTACGCCATCAAGGACTACTATGACGTGGATCCTGACCTGGCAGTGAAAGTGGACAAGAGGATGAAGGAGTTCGAGCAGCTCGTCGTGCGCACCCATAAGGCCGGCCTGGGCGTCATCATGGACTTTGTGCCCAACCATGTGGCCAGAGAATATCACAGCGACGCCAAACCCGAGGGCGTGCGCGACCTGGGCGAGGACGACGACACCAACATGCACTTCTTCAACCAAAACAACTTCTATTATCTCAACGGACGCCTCCACACAGAGAACTTTCCCGATCAGGACGGCACCTACATCGAGATTCCGGCCAAAGCCACCGGCAACGACCAGTTCACGGAATGGCCCACGGCCAACGACTGGTATGAGACCGTCAAACTGAACTACGGGGTGGACGTCATGGGCGGACGCTCGAAACATTTCGAGCCGATACCTTCCACCTGGCTCAAGATGACAGACATCCTGCTCTTTTGGGCCAACAAGGGCGTCGACGGTTTCCGCTGCGACATGGCCGAGATGGTCCCCGTGGAGTTTTGGCACTATGCCATCGCCCGCGTCAAGGAGCAGCATCCCGCCATCATGTTCATCGCCGAAGTCTATAACCCCGACGAGTATCGCAACTACATCCACTACGGCGGCTTTGACTACCTCTATGACAAGGTGGGGCTTTACGACACGCTCAGGAATGTGATGGCCGGCGCATCAACGCACGACATCACCCGTGCCTGGCAGGCTGTGGACGACATCGGCGGCCATATGCTCAACTTCCTGGAGAACCACGACGAGCAGCGCATTGCCTCCGACTTCTTCGCCGGCGACGCCCGCAAGGGTAAGCCCGCGCTGCTGGTCAGTGCTCTCATGAGAAAAAACTGCTACATGCAATATTTTGGTCAGGAGTTGGGCGAGCGCGGTATGGACGCCGAGGGTTTCTCCGGACGCGACGGCCGCACCACCATCTTCGACTATTGGCGCGTGGACACCATAGCACGCTGGCGCAACGAAGGCCGATTCAACGGCACGCAACTCACCATTGAGGAGCGCGCCCTGCGCTTCTTCACTCAGCGGGTACTCAACATGCGCAATCAGGATCCCGTGCTCCACGAGGGCGAGTTCTATGATCTCATGTATGTCAACCCGCATCTGCAGCGCCAGTACGCCTTCCTCCGCCGCAAGGGCGATGCGGTGTATCTCATCGTGGCCAATTTCTCGGAGAACAAGGAGCACGTCTCTGTTGTTTTGCCCGAGCATGTTTTCGGATTCTACGGCATGCAAGCCTTCGGGCATCGTGCGGTAAAGGATTTGCTCACGGGCGATGAGTTCTACGTGCGTTGGCAACCCGAGGAAGCTGTGGAACTGGATGTGAACGGTTACAACGGACTGATACTGAAACTAATCTAATTAAAGATATGAACCATCTCGTCATCATGGCCGGCGGCATCGGCAGCAGATTCTGGCCGATGAGCACACCTGAGTGTCCCAAGCAGTTTGTGGACGTCCTGGGATGCGGGCGCACCTTCATTCAGCTGACGGTGGACCGCTTCAAAGGCGTCGTGCCCGCAGAAAACGTGTGGGTCGTCACCAGCGAAGCCTATCGCGACATCGTGGCCGAACAGTTGCCCGACATGCCTGCGGAGAACATTCTCCTGGAGCCCTGTCGCCGCAACACAGCGCCCTGCATCGCCTACGTTTCCTGGCGCATCAAGCTCATGGATCCGAAGGCCAACATCGTCGTGAGCCCTTCGGACCATCTGGTGCTCAACGTGCCTGAATTCCAGAGGGTCGTCTCCTCAGCGCTGCAATATGCCTCCGAGACCGATGCCATCGTGACGCTCGGCATGAAGCCCACGCGCCCCGAGACAGGCTACGGCTACATCCAGACCGACCTTTCGGCCGCCTGTGAACGCAACAAAGAGATATTCCGCGTGGACGCTTTCAAGGAAAAGCCCGACCTGAAGACGGCTCAAGAGTATGTAAAGAAGAACAACATGCTCTGGAACGCCGGCATCTTCATCTGGAACATCAACACCATCATCAATGCTCTGCGTGTGTATGCTCCCCAAATCAACGGCATCTTCGAAGGCATGCAGGATGTACTGGGCACAGAAAAAGAACAGGACGCCATCCGTGAGCGTTTCCCCCAATGCGAGAACATCAGCATCGACTATGCCATCCTGGAGAAGGCTGACGAAATCTATTGTTTCCCCGCCTCTTTCGGATGGAGCGATCTGGGCACCTGGGGCAGTCTGCGCGAGAACACGGCGCAGGATGCCGGCGGCAATGCCGTAATCGGCAATAACGTGAAACTCTACGAGACGAAAAACTGCGTCGTCCACGTGGCACAGGAGCGTCGTGTGGTGGTGCAGGGGCTCGACGGCTACATCGTGGCCGAAAAAGACAACACGCTGCTCATCTGCAAACTCTCCGAAGAGCAGCGCATCAAGGAGTTCAGCGCCGAATAAACGTAAAAAAATAAGGAGGAACGGACGGACTAATGAACAGAACGCAACGATACGAAAGGGTGGTGGAGTGGTTCAGCCGGGCGATGCCTGTGGCCGAGCCTGAACTGCACTACGGCAATGCCTTCCAGTTGCTCGTTGCCGTGATACTCTCCGCACAATGCACCGACCGGCGCGTCAACATGGTCACACCGCGACTCTTTGAAGATTATCCCACGGCTGAGTGTATGGCCGAGGCTTCGGAGGAGGTGCTGCTCGACTACGTGAAGTCCGTCTCTTATCCCAACAGCAAAGCCCGTCATCTCTCGGAGATGGCCAAAATGCTCGTCCGGGATTTCGGCGGCGAAGTGCCGTCGGAAGGTAAAGACCTCGAGCGTCTGCCCGGCGTGGGACGCAAGACGGCCAACGTCATTCAGGCCGTCATCTTCGGCAAAGCGCGTATGGCGGTTGACACCCACGTCTTTCGTGTGTCGCACCGCATCGGCCTTGTGCCTGAGTCGGCCTCCACACCGCTCGCGGTGGAAAAGTGTCTAACAAAGCATTTTCCCGAAGCACTCATCCCCAAAGCCCATCACTGGCTCATCCTGCACGGACGCTACACCTGCACCGCGCGTAATCCCAAATGTGAAAGCTGTGGCCTAAACACAATATGTAACTATGCAAAAAATCATCATTCTTGACTTCGGTTCTCAGACCACTCAACTCATCGGCAG
>CADAVI010000049.1 GCA_902791295.1 uncultured Bacteroidales bacterium
ATGTTCTCTTCGGTGGCGCCGACCATGAGGTCCATGTCGGCCTGCTTCAACTGCTCGAAGGTGGGGTTGATGACATACTCACCGTTGATGCGTGCCACACGCACCTCACTGATGGGACCGTCCCAGGGAATATCGCTGCAGCTCAATGCTGCACTGGCGGCGAATCCTGCCAAAGCATCAGGCATATCCACGCCGTCGGCGGAGAAAAGGATTACATTCACATACACCTCAGCGTGGTAGTTGCTGGGGAAGAGGGGACGCAGAGCGCGGTCCACCAGACGGCAGGTGAGAATCTCATCGTCGTTGGCTTTACCCTCGCGCTTGGTGAAACCGCCGGGGAAACGGCCGGCTGCGCTGTACTTCTCACGATACTCTACCTGAAGAGGCATGAAATCTGTGCCGGGAACTGCGTCCTTGGCACCACAAACAGTGGCCAGGAGCACGGTGTTGTTCATACGCAACACGACGGCACCATCGGCTTGTTTGGCCAATTTACCGTTTTCGATGGTGATGGTGTAATTACGTTCATCTTGTTGATAATAGTTGGAATAAATACGTCAAAAATCGTGCAAATATACAAAGAATTTAAGACATAAGGGGCAAAAGCCGGGAAAATATCGCTACAGAAGCCTATTTTTTTTACAATATTTCCTTCATTCGCATTTTTGTCGTATCTTTGCGCGCAAAACTACACGAAAAACATATTTCTATTATTCTATGGCATACATGTCACAACAAGGCTACGACAAGCTCGTGGCCGAACTTCAGCATTTGGAGAGCGTGGAGCGTCCCGCCGCCAGCGCAGCTATTGCGGAGGCTCGCGACAAGGGTGACCTGAGCGAGAACGCAGAGTACGACGCAGCAAAGGAATGGCAGAGCAAACTGGAGACCAAAATCGCCATGCTCAAGCAAACTATTCACGATGCCAAAATCATCGACACCAAAAACCTCAAAAGCGATGAGGTGGGCATCCTCTGCACCGTGGAAATCAAGAACCTGTCCAACGGCATGACCGCCAAATACCGCATCGTTTCGGGCACGGAGGCCAACAACCGTGAAGGAAAAATCAGCGTGGAGTCGCCCATAGCCAAAGGCCTGCTGGGCCACAAGGTGGGCGAAAAGGTACCCGTGAAGGTGCCTGCCGGCGTATTGACCTTTGAAATCCTTTCAATCAGCTTCGAAGAATGACCATTTTCTCCAAAATCATCAAGGGCGACATCCCCTGCTACAAGGTGGCCGTCGCCTTTCTCGACATCGCTCCACTGCAGAAGGGTCACACACTGGTGGTGCCCAAGCGCGAAGTGGACTACTTCTTTGACCTGAGCGACGAAGAAATCGGCCGTATGCAAATCTTTGCCAAGCACGTGGCCGAGGCCATCAAAAAGGCCATCCCCTGCGTGAAGGTAGGTCAGGCCGTGCTGGGACTGGAAGTGCCCCACGCCCATGTGCACCTGGTGCCCATGCAGAGAGAGAACGACCTCAACTTTGCCAATAAGAAACTGGAGCTCTCCCCCGAGGAGATGAAGGCCATCGCCGCCTCCATTGCAGCGCATTTCTGATGGAAACCACACGGCAGAACAAAGTAGCCCGCCTCATCCAAAAGGAGCTCTCGGACATATTCCAAAAGCAGACACAGGCCATGAGAGGCACGCTGGTGAGCGTGTCTGCCTGCCGCATATCGCCCGACATGAGCGTTTGCCGCGCCTATCTCTCCGTGTTTCCAAGCGAAAAAAGCGAAGAAATCGTGGCCAACGTCAATCAAAACATGAAGAGCATACGCTACGAACTCGGACGACGCGTGCGCATGCAGTTGCGCATCATCCCCGAGCTGAAGTTCTTCGTGGATGACTCCCTGGACTATGTCGAAAACATCGACCGCCTTCTTCATAGCTAAGAGATATCTCTTCTCTAAGAAGAAGCACCACGCCATCAACATCATCTCCGTCATCTCCATGCTGGCCGTGGTGGTGGGCAGCATGGCGTTGGTGTGCGTCATGAGTGTGTTCAACGGTTTCCAGGAACTCGTTGCCAGTCTCTTCACCGAATTTGACCCTGAGCTGCGCATCACCATGGCCGACCGCCGGCCTTTCAGCGCCGACGACCCTCACATCAAAGCTCTGAAGGCCTCGCCCGACGTTGCCGTGCTTACCCCCGTAGTGGAAGAGAAGGCGCTCGTTGTGAGAGGCGGCAAGCAGGTGGTGGTCACGCTCAAGGGCGTGGACGACAACTTCACCGAGCAGACCGACATCCATAAAATTCTCTACGGAGAGGGAGCCCCGATGCTGCATGTCGATGTCTTGGAATACGGAATACTGGGCATCGGCCTTTGCGGACAGCTCGGGCTGGGTGCCAGCTTCGACGAGCCGCTCACCGTATACGCCCCCAAGAAAGGTGAGCAGGTCAACATGGCCAACCCCATGAGCAGCTTCAACAAGGACGAGCTCTACTCTCCCGGCCTTGTATTTATGGTGCATCAGGGTCAATACGACAACCACTACATTCTGTGCTCGCTGGGTTTTGCGCAGCGTCTCTTCGACCGGCGGGGGCAATACACTGCCCTGGAAGTGCGCCTGAGTGAAGGCGGCAGTCGCAGCGGTGTGGAGAAAATCCTCAAGGGCAGCGGATTCATCACAGAAGACCTCTACGAGCAGCAGAGCGACGTGTTTCACATCATGAAAGTGGAGAAACTTATCGCCTACCTCTTCCTCTGCTTCATTCTCCTGGTGGCTTCGCTCAACATCATCGGCAGCCTCTCCATGCTGATTATCGACAAAAAAGAAGACCTGGAGACATTGCGCAGCCTGGGTTGCCCTCTCTCCATGAGGCGACACATCTTTCTCTACGAAGGATGGATGATTGTTCTTTCAGGCTGTGTCACAGGTCTGGGAATCGGTGCCCTGCTCTGCGGATTGCAAGAACACTTCGGACTGATAAAAATGGGCGGAGAAGACGGCACTTACCTGGTGGAGTCCTACCCCGTGAGCATGCACGCGGGAGACTTCCTGACCATATTCCTGACGGTGGCCGTGATGGGAGGGCTGGCCGTTTACAGCGTGATACGCTTCACGTCCACGCCGGCACTTTCGCCCAGAAAGAGCGAAGCCAAAGAGGAGAACTGACCGGGCTGTTCGGTGGTCTCCATACTGAGCGATGCTCCGCGCGACAGACGCGACTTCATCTCGGGATGGCGCTGCAGATAATCCGATAGACTGTTGGCCACATAGTCGCCCTGCGACATCAGCGCAACGCCTTCCGGACAGCAGGCACGAATCTTGTTCAAAAGAAGAGGATAGTGGGTGCAGCCGAGAATAATGGTATCGATTTCGGGGTCGAGGCCGAGCAGCTCGTCCATATATTTCTTCACGAAATAATCGGCGCCGGGACTGGCGAACTCCTCATTCTCCACCAACGGCACCCACATGGGACAGGCCACCCCCGTGACCCTGATGTCGGGGAAGAACTTGTGAATCTCTATCTCATAGGTGAGCGAACGGACAGTGCCCGGTGTGGCAAAAAGGCCCACATGACGCGTCTTAGTGACATCGCCCACACTTTCCACAGTGGGACGGATGACGCCTAACACGCGGCGTGAGGGATCGTCCATAAACGGGAGGTCGCGCTGCTGGATGCTGCGCAGCGCCTTGGCCGAGGCCGTGTTGCAGGCCAGAATGACCAACGGACAGCCCGCATCAAAGAGGTGGCGTACGGCCTGCAAAGTGAACTCGTACACCACCTCATAAGATCGGGGGCCATACGGCGCACGGGCGTTATCGCCCAGATAAAGATAGTCGTATTCGGGCATCAGGCGGCGAATCTGCTTCAGTATCGTCAGACCGCCGTATCCGCTGTCAAACACTCCTATCGGCGCCTTCATGGCAGAAAAACTGATATTTAGGGCGTGACAACAATGCCCACCTCCTTCTTAACCTCGGAGGTGATGTCGGTAGATAGGGCGGTGTTGACAAAAGGAATCACACCGGAGGACACATCAACAACATAGACATAACCGCCGGCTTCGCCGACCTTCTTCACTGCAGCCAGCACCTTCTCCTGGATGGCGCCAAGCTTCTCCTGCTGGGCCTTGGCTAAAGCCTGCTGGTTGTCCTGATAGCTCTGCTGCAGACGCTGGTAGAGGTCCTGCAACTCCTGCTCACGGCGCTGGCGCACGTTCTCCAGGAGGTTGGCCTGCTCCTTCTGATACTCGTCGCTCTTCTTCTGCAACTCATCCTGCATCAGTTTGAGGTCCTGTTCATACTGCTTGCCCATAGTCTCCAGCTCCTGCTGTGCGGTGGTGTACTCCTTCATGTTGGGAATCACATCGCCACTGTTGAAGTGGGCAAACTTTTGTGCTCCGGCCGTCAGGCCCATCATGGCGAATGCCAAAACAAGAATCTTTTTCATAATCTTTCTTTGTTATATTTGTTTTATGACTTATTATCTTCAATCAATTGTAGCCCAGACGGGTCAGCACCTCACTGGAGATGTCCACCTTGGGGGATGCGAAGATGATGCCGGCGGATTCGGAGGCACGGTCCAACACCAGGCTGTAGCCCTTTTGGTCAGCTATTTCCTTCACCGCGTTGTAAATCTCGTCCTCAATGGGTGCCATGAGGCTCTCGCGCTTCTTATAGTATTCACCCTCGGGACCGAAATACTTGCGCTTGAGCTCGGCAGCTTCCTTCTCCTTGGCCACGACAGCTTCTTCCCGCTTGGTCTTCTGTTCATTGCTCAGGAAGACGGCCTCCGACTGATAGTTTTTGTAGAGTGTCTCAGCCTCCTGCTGCAGCGCATCCACCTCCGCCTGCCACTTGCGCGACACCTGATTGAGCTGCTCTCCCGCGCGCTCGTAGGCGGGCACGTTTTTAAGAATGTACTCCATGTCGACCAGGGCAAACTTCTGAGCCGAAACCGTCAGAGCGCCGACGGCAAGCAACGTGAGGGATAAAAGAATCTTTTTCATAGTTGTCTTTCTTTGTGGTATTCTTGTCTCTGTTATCAAAATTCCTGCCCGAGAATGAAATGGAAGTGACTGCCTGCGGTGTTCTTGCTGCCAAACAGTTCATCGAAGCCGTAGGCCCAGTCGATACCCAACAGACCCACCATAGGCAGGAAGATGCGTGCGCCCACACCGGCCGACTTCTTCAGGTCGAAGGGATTGAACTTCTTGATGTCCGTCCAGGCATTGCCGCCCTCGACAAACACAAGGCCGTAGATGTTGGTGGAGGCACCGAGCATGAAGGGATAACGCAACTCCAAAGTGAAGCGGTCGTAGGCATAGCCCAGCATGGAGCGATTGGGCGTGAGCGAACCGTTGTCGTAACCTCTCAGGCCAATGGTCTCGGTGGCATAGGTGGAGGAGTAGCCCGAGGTGCCGTCACCGCCCACGTAGAAGGTCTCGAAGGGCGACTTATTCTTGCTGTTGTAAGAACCCAGGATGCCGATATCCACCCTGGTCATCAGTACGAAACACTTATTGGAAGGATTAAGTGCCGTGTAGGTGCGACTCTTGAACTTCCATTTGTGATACTCAATCCAGCGGTACTTCTCCTGCAATTCGTCCTGATAAGTGGCACTGTTGGGGTTGTTGCCCAACTTGGAGTAGTCCTTGTCGTTGAACAGGCTGTAGGGCGGTGTGAAGGAAACGTCAAGAGAGAATGTCGAGCCGCGGCGCGGATAAATCTGGTTGTCGGTAGAATTGCGCGAGAGCGACAGCGTGACGTTGAGATTGTTGCATGAGCCGTTGGATATGAGGAAGTAGTTCCAGTCCTTCAGCATGTAGCGCGTATAGCCCAAGACGGCCTGGAAATAGAAGTAGTCATCGGGCCAGCGCAGGCGCTTGCCCCAGCCCAGCGTGGCGCCGAACATCTGCACGTACTTGTCCGGATCGTAATAGTTTTCGTAGTAGCTGTAGCCGCTCTGGCCCATGCCGGTGAGATAGGATGAATAGTAGTTGTTGTAGTAGGCCGAATTGTAGTAGGAGTTCGACACGTCGGTCTGACGGCTGTAGAAGGCCGAGAACGAGAGGGTGTTGGGACGCTTGCCGCCAAACCAGGGATTCATGTAAGAGATGGAGTACGACTGATAATACGTGCCGTTGGTCTGACCGGAGATGGAGAATGTCTCGCCGTTGCCGTTGGGCATCACACCGCGGCGCAGGCCGCCTTTCTTGAACAGGTTGGCCATGCAGAAGTTACCGAACTTCAGGCCGATCTTTCCGATGACACCCGTTTGACCGTAGCCCAGGGAGAACTCCACCTGGTCGTTGCTCTTGGGCGTCACGCCCCAACTCATGTCCACGGTGCCGTTGGCCATGTCGGGCTCCACCTTATAGTCGATGTGCTCGGCGTCAAAATGGCCCATGGAAGCAATCTCACGGTAGCTGCGCTCCAAAGCTTCCTTGGAAAAGAGATCGCCCGGCTTCGTGCGCAACTCACGACGGATGACATTCTCATATACGCGCTCGTTGCCCGTGATTCTCACCTTGGAGAGGTGGGCCTGCTGGCCCTCCACTATGCGCATCTCCAAATCGACACTGTCGCCCACAATGTTCACCTCGACAGGCGTCAGCCGATAGAAGACATAGCCGTTATTATAGTAGAGGTTGCCGATAGCGTCTTCGTCGGTCAGGGTGCGCTTCTCAATATGCGACTGGTTGTAAACGTCGCCCTTGTTCAAATTGAGAATTTTCTGCAGGATGTCGGTGGGATACACCGTGTTGCCCACCCACTCGATGTTGCGCACATAGTATTTCTGGCCTTCCTCCAAGTGGATATAGACGTCCACCATATTGTCTTTGCCGGGCGCCGGCACCACACTGTCTGCGGCAATTACGGCATCGCGGAAACCCAATTCGGCGTATTTCTTCTCCAGATTCTCCTTGGCCTCCTTGTAACGGCTCTCCACAAACTTATGGTTGCGGAACCAGTTGTGCCAGCCCTTCGTTTCGCGGATCTTACGCAACACGCCCTTCTTAATCAGGCTGCCCTTGATGGCGCGCTCTGAAAGATTGTTGTTGCCGAAGAGATAGATTCTGTTAATCTTCACCTTCTGCTTTTTGTCCACATACACATCCAGCGCTATCTTGTCGGGATGCGCCGGATCATCGTGCTGCTTGATAATCAACTCGGCATTCTTGTAGCCCTTCTCGTCAAAATAACGGCGGGCGAGAATCTGTGCACGGTCCAACATATTGGGCGTCAGCTGATTTTCTTTCACCAGACCGAGTTTTTCCTCAAGGTCTTCACGTTCGCCCTTCTTCACGCCGTGATAGGTGATGGACGAAATACGGGGACGCTGGGTCAGGAAGATATGCAGATAGGCCGAATCCGGAGCGCTGTGGTCGGCACTGCGCACAATGCTGTCCACCTTCACGGAGACGTTGGCGAACAGACCGTTGCGCCAGAAACGGCGGATGGCCTTCGTGACCTCCTCGCCGGGAAGCTTCACCGTCTGACCGACGCTCAAACCCGACAGACCGACCAAAAGCTGCTGATTGAAGTTTTTGACGCCATCCACCTGAATGCCGCCGATAACGCATTCACGGGGCGTACGGGCGTAGTCAACCGTCACAGCGGTATCGCGTTCCGCGAACTGAGCCCGGGTGAAGACAGGTATAAGGCAAAGAGCCAATAATATGACGGACTTACTGCTCATTGGTTATCTGGTCTCCGGTTTTGCCGTAGCGGCGCTGTCTCTTCTGATATTCCTCCACGGCACGATGCAAGGAGTCTGCGGTGAAATCAGGCCAATACTCGTCCGTGAAGTAGAATTCCGTGTAGGCACACTGCCAAAGCAGATAATTGCTGATGCGCAATTCACCGCCCGTGCGAATCAGCAAGTCGGGATCCGGCATAAACGACGTTGCCAGGTGACGCGAAACGGTCTCCTCTGTGATTTCCTCCGGACGAATTCCCTCCCTCACAATATTCTGCACTGCACGTGTCAACTCCCAACGGCTGGAATAAGACAGGGCGATGGTTAAAGTCATTCGCGTGTTGGCTGCAGTGTGGTCCATGCAATCGCCAAGACTGCGACGCACATTCTCCGGCAGGCGATCCCACTCGCCGATGACACGCAGACGGATGTTGTTCTTCATGAAGAGCTCTTCCTCCAGCCCCGTGATAACGAGATCCATCAGGGCCTCCACTTCAGACTGGGGGCGGTTCCAGTTTTCCGTACTGAAGGTATAGAGCGTCAGGTATTTAACCCCCATCCTGGCGGCTTCTTCGGTGATACGTCTCACCGTGGTCACGCCTTCCACATGACCTGCCGTGCGCGGCTGGCCTTTAGCCTTGGCCCAGCGGCCGTTGCCGTCCATGATGATGGCAATGTGCTCCGGTATATGGTTCAATTGTTGCATTTTCTGAATTTCGGACAAATGTCGTAAGTGATGAAAAACATGAGGAAACTGTATGAATCCTTGTTCTTCATGAAACCGCTCTCTACACCGTAAGGGTCGGAGAGTTGGCGATGCTCCCGCGTGATGTCCAAGCCGTCGGTAGTGGAGAAATGCATCGCCCACTCCAGGCCTAAATTCAAGCGGGGCTTCACCTTATATTTCACTCCAAGCCCCACGGGGAAGTTGATGCCGCCTTTGGCCGGCGCACCTCCGCCCATACCCACAGTCAGACCGAAACCGACCAGAGCATAAGGTGTGATGCGCGAGAGTTTCTTGTAGCCGGCACCAATGCCGTAAGCCAGGAAATTAATCTCAAACTGCGCCCCGATATCCATCACGGCACGCGAGAAACTGAAGTCCTGCAAACGGGCACCGCCTTCCCTACCCGGCGTGCCGGCATCCACGGGAATGTAAATTCCCTCAGTGTTGCCCGTCACACCGCCAGCTTCAATGCCAATTCTGATGGCCATGTGAGGATTGAATATGTAGCGGCAGGTCACAGCACCCATGGCACTGGTCCCCGTGTTGGCGTCTCCCCAATAATGGCTGAGACCGACACCGCCGCCGATGTCCATCTTGTATTCCGGTTCCTCTGCAGAAAGCAGCAGAGGGAGACTAAGAAATACTATGGTCAGGATGCGCTTCACTGTAGTTCTCCGTTCTCCTTATTTTGCAAATCCGAGAGCGTTCTGCCGCCCTTTAAGCACGTAGGTCGCCTCGTTGGCGTCGGCATCCAGCACGCGAGCCACAATCCACACATAACCCATCGAATCGCCGGCCGCATTCAGCCACGAACAGTTTTTACCCCACAACTCATCGGGCAGGTAGAAAAGGTCGTCGGTATGCCACGTCAGGCCGCAATCTTCCGAGAGGTAAATATAGTTGAGCGGCACAATGTCGTCCTGTTGGAACCTCGATCCGCCGAAGGCCACCAGGTTTCCGTTGGTCTGCGCCACTGCCATGTGCCACATGGCCGGCAGTTCGTAAAGATTTTGCCAGGCCGGAGTGTAATACGTCCAGGCCCGCGTCAACTCATCGCCGTCGGCCGTCCACATCTTTGCCCATTCCCGAGCCGTGAGATCGCTCGAGGTCGGATTTTTCAACGTGGCCACCATCAGCATGCGCTTGAGATTGTTGTCGCGATGAGTGAAGATACAACGCACGCTGTCAAGGCTGGAGAAGTCCGTCATACGGGAGGGCTGGTCGTCCAGCACCTCTTCGGCCCAGTCCGTATCGTCACCGTCCAAGGCCCCGGAATAAAGATTGCCGTTGCGCACGGCATAAAGCCTGTTGTCGGACACGCCGATCAGACGCTTTGTATCCGACAGCCCGTGTTTCGTCCACCGGGCGCCGTCGGCACTGGTCCAAACCTGTCCGTCTTCGTCGCAGACATACAGATTCTTACCGGCCACAATGCCGTCAAAATCGGTGCCGGCAGGCAAGCCGGATATTGTGAGTTGCTCCCATGCCTCATCGCCCTGAGTCTGCCAGAGTTCCCACTCGTTTCCGTCAACAGTGCCATAGAGCAACACCCGCTTGTCCAAAGTCACGAGACGGGCATTCCCCCAACTGCTCATGTCGAGCCCCTCGCTCCGGTCGCGCCACTGCCAGTCGGCGGCTTCCTGCTTATGGATATTGAGCTTCACATGATAAGTGCGACTGATACCGTTGTTTCCCTCCACGCGGAAAATCAGACCGTTCTCGGGAATCGTCACGCTGTCGCTTGAAACATAGACTGTCCAGGGAATATCATCCGCTGCACCCTCACTCCTGTAAAGAAGACTCTTTCCCTTGTAAGTGATGTCCAAAAGCGTGCGTCGGGTGCAACCCGTCGGGAGAGAGTCGCGATTGCATATCTGATTGTTAATCTGATCCACGGCAAAAGGCCAACCGGCAGTGTAGATGGTGCTGACACTTGTGACCGTCTTACCGTGACCGGTGCGCTTCACAACGGTGCGCTTCAGCGTGCCGATTGAGAACTTGGTGATATTACAATAGTCCTGCGTGTTTTCCGTTTGCTCATCCTTGCATCCGGCCAGAGACAGCAAAAGCAGTGAAAACAACACAAGAACTATATGTGAACGTCTGAACATTATTCTCTACTATTATTGAAAACCGGGCGCAAAGATACGACTTTTTTGGCAGTTGCGCAGGTAAAAGGTAGTTAAAGGGAGTTAAATGACAACAAATTTTCCTCAAAAGTGGAGATTTTTCCTTAATTTTGCAGGCAAAAGCAATGGACAGACTCACAGAACTCTACGGGCGGCGTGAAGCCAGCGCCATTCTGCGCCTTGTGGCAGAAAGCCGCTTCGGGCTGTCACAGACCGACTTGCTGTTGGGACGGATGGAGCATCTGTCCGACGGACAAAAGGCAGAGTGGCGCGAGATTCTCAAGCAGTTACATGAAGGGCGTCCCGTGCAGTACGTATTGGGCCGGGCCGAGTTTCTCGGACGTCCGTTTCATGTCACGCCGGACGTACTCATTCCGCGCCCCGAAACGGAAGAACTGGTGCGTCTCATTCTCTCCTTTTTTCCTGAAAACAGTCGCGCATCCGCCCTCGATCTTTGCACGGGCAGCGGGTGCATCGCCGTCTCGCTGGCCCTCAGCGGCATGAATGTCACCGCCACGGACGTCAGCCGGAAAGCACTCGCCGTGGCCCGCGGCAACGCAGAAGCTTTGGGAGCCAACGTCACGTTCCGCGAGGAAGACCTGCTCGCCACGCCCGACTACACCGATGCACGCTTCGACCTTGTGGTGAGCAATCCGCCCTACGTCTGCGAGAGCGAAAAACGGGAGATGTCGCCCCACGTGCTGAACCACGAACCTTCACTGGCTCTGTTTGTGCCCGACGATGACCCCCTGCGCTTCTACCGCGCCATTGCCCGGGCGGCCAAGACGGGCCTAAAACCCGGCGGACTGCTCGCCCTCGAAATCAACCGCGCCTTCTCCGGAGAAGTCGCAGAATTGCTCAAAAATTACGGTTTCACCGACATATCCACACATGAAGACCAATTCCATAACCCCCGATTCGTGCTTGCAAAGGCTTGAGGTGCTCTGTGCCCGGGGCGAGCACTGCGAGCACGAGTTGCGCGAGAAGATGCGCCGTTGGCAGCTGTCGGACAAGGATGCCGACGCCGTCATCGCAAAGCTGCGCCGCAATGATTTCATCAACGACGGACGCTTCGCCCGGGCCTACGCCCTCGACAAGTTGCGCTACAACCAATGGGGGCGCACCAAACTGCGCTACATGATGCACGCGCTCCAGCTTCCGGAAGACGTCATCTGTCAAGCGCTCGATGAAATCGGCGAAGACGAGCACGAAGCCGTCCGCCAGGCACTGATAGAAAAGAAAAACCGCGAAATCAAAGACCGGGACCCCTATATCCGGAAAGCCAAGCTGCAACGCTTCCTCTACTCCAGAGGCTTTTCGCCCGACATTTAGACCCATGACCGCAACAGAAGACAGAATTTATATGCAGCGCGCCCTGCAACTGGCGCTCTGCGGAGAAGCCGGAGCGGCCCCCAACCCGATGGTCGGCGCCGTCATCGTGGCCGGCGGACGCATCATCGGCGAAGGCTGGCACCGCAAGTGCGGCGGCCCCCACGCCGAAGTGAACGCCGTCCGCAGCGTGAAGCCGGAGGACCTCCCCCAGTTCAGCCAGAGCACCATCTACGTCACCCTCGAGCCCTGCGCCCACTGGGGCAAGACGCCACCCTGCGCCGACATGATTGTCGAGCGCGGGATTCCGCGCATCGTGATTGGCTGCAGGGACCCCTTCGCCAAGGTGGACGGGCTGGGCATCAGAAAACTGGAAGATGCCGGGCGGGAAGTCACCGTCGGCGTCATGGAGGAGGAGTGTCTGGCGCTCAACCGCGTCTTCATGACATTTCACCGCCTCCACCGCCCCTATGTGACGCTGAAATGGGCCCAACGCCCCGACGGCAGCATGGAGGGACAGATCTCCACGCCCTTCACCCAAATGCTGGTGCACCGCTTGCGCGCCCGCTGCGGGGCGATTATGGTAGGCTCGGACACCGTGTTGACCGATCACCCGCGCCTTGATGTGCGCCACTGGCGCCTGGAGGGCGAGCAGCCTCTGCGCGTCACCGCAGACCGTCGCCGCCGTCTGCCCGAACAGCTCACGCAGGGCTTCCTGGTGTATCACGAAGAGTCGTTGGAAGAAATTCTGCACGACCTCTGGCGACGCGGCGTGCAGCATCTGCTCGTCGAGGGCGGACGCACGCTGCACCAATCCTTCATCGATGCCGGACTCTACGATGAAATCCGCGTGGAGACCTCCCGCTGCAGCGGCCTCAACGCCATCGACGGCCACAGCATCGTCTACACCCGCCGCTGAGCCCGCATCGCCTACCCCTTCCGACGCCTGCGGTAGGTCTGAGGCGAGACGCCCATCGTCTTGGAAAAGAGGCGCGAGAAATAGTAGGGGTCCTCTATGCCCACCTTATGGCAAATTTGATTGAGACACAAATCGGTCTCGTCGAGCCAGCGGCGCGCCGCCTGCACCTTGAGCAGATTGAAATAGGCCAGCGGACTGCAGCCGGTGCGCTGGCGGAAGAGTTTGGAGAAGCGGCTTGACGAATAGCCCACATAGTGCAGCACGTCGCCCAACGTGATACGCTGCTCCACATGCTCCTGCATATAGTGAATGGCGGCGCCGACAGGGTCGATATACTGACCTTGGGCGGAAGCGCCGTCCTTCTGCGCAGCTGCGCGAAACATTTCCAGATAGCGCATCGAGGCCAGATAGTGGTGCAACAGGGCGGAGGCGTAGCGCAGATGCTCCAGGCTGCAGCCGTGGGAGAGCGTCGAGAGTATCTCCTCAAAGATGTTGTTGCGGTCGATGATGCGCGAATTTATGGCGGTGTTGATGCGCTGCGGCTCCTGAGCGCCGTTCACGTAGATATTGCTGTGGGTGCCGCCGAAATGCACCCAATAGATTGTCCATGCTTCGCCATCCGCCGAACCGTAGGCGTGGGGCCGCCCCGCAGGCAGGATGAAGAATTCGCCGGCCCGCACTTCCTGCACGCTGTCGCCCAGACGATACCAGCCGCGCCCCTCCACACAGTAAATCAGCACGTGCTGCCCGATACCCTCCCGGCGCTCGCGGCAATGATGAGTCGCGTGGGGATAATAGCCGATGTCGGTCACGAAGAGACTGGACGTCAGAGCGTCCCCGCGCTCCATATCCACCACCATCGGCGGCAACACCACCGAACGCTCACCGGAAAATCCGTCTCTACGCTTAATCATTGTCTGCCGAATGTCACTGTCCGCGGGCTTTTTCTGCAACAAAGATAAGAAGAAAAGTAATATTGTCCATCCTCTTTGACGTTTTTTTTTCTCTCTGCTGCCGATTTTTGCCATACCTTTGCAGCCGGAAACACATGATTTGCGCGATTTTATGTACACTAACCGCTTTATTCTCTTCATTTGCTCGGTCTCCGCCATGGGCGGCCTGCTCTTCGGCTACGACTGGGTGGTCATCGGGGGCGCCAAACCCTTCTACGAACTCTATTTCGGCATCGCCGACGCTCCCGTGCTTCAGGGCGTGGCGATGACGACGGCCCTCGTGGGCTGTCTGCTCGGCGCGATGGTTGCGGGGGCATTGGCCGACCGCTTCGGCCGGAAGCCGCTGCTGATGACTTCAGCGGTGCTCTTCACCGTGTCGGCTGTCGGCACCGGACTGTTCAACGACTTCACGCTCTTCAACATTGCCCGCCTGGTGGGCGGTGTGGGCATCGGCGTGGCCTCGGCTCTGGCGCCGATGTATATCGCCGAAGTGAGTCCGGCCGACATTCGCGGCAGGATGGTGAGCCTCAACCAGATGACCATCGTCCTGGGCATCCTCGCCGCGCAGGTGGTGAATCTGCTCCTTGCCCGCGACGTCACGACGGAAGAGAATATGCGGTGGAACGTTGAATGGGGGTGGCGCTGGATGTTCTGGGCCGAGACGGCGCCGGCGGCGCTCTTCCTGCTCATGAGCTTCTTCATCCCAGAGAGCCCGGTGTTCGTGCGCCTGAAGTCTGCGCCGAAGGCCGCCGGAGACCTGCGTAAGGCGGGCAGCCTCTCCCTGTTGCTGCAGCCGGCATACCGCCGGGTGCTGCTCCTGGGCCTCTTCATCGCCGTGTTCCAGCAATGGTGCGGCACGAACGTCATCTTCAACTACGCGCAGGAGATTTTCGTCGGGGCGGGATTCAACGTGGACGGGATGTTCATCAACATCGTCATCACCGGCATCGCCAACGTGCTCTTCACCTTCATCGCCCTCTACACCATCGAGAAGTGGGGCCGCCGCACGCTGATGCTC
>CADAVI010000050.1 GCA_902791295.1 uncultured Bacteroidales bacterium
AAGTGTTTTTCGTGGGCAATGAGGGATTCGAACCCCCGACCCTCTGCTTGTAAGGCAGATGCTCTGAACCAGCTGCGCTAATTGCCCAAATGCCGTCCCGAACTTCCGGAAAGCGACGCAAAGGTACAACAATTTCCCGAAACGGCAATATTTTTCGCTTATTTTTTTGAAGAAGCGTAGCGTTTTGCCTGCTCGGCAATCAATTCGGCGTCCTCAAAATAGTTGATGCGCATGGCGCGACGCACATCCTCCAGCGTGGCCTGAGCCGCCGCACGGGCGTCCTCGCAGCCCCGGCGCAGGATCTCGTAGACCTCGGGGATGCGCTGCTCCCAATAGGCACGGCGCTCGCGGATGGGGGCCAGACGGTCGTTGAGGATGTTGAGCAGGAACTTCTTGCAGGTACCGTCGCCCAGACCGCCGCGGGTATAGTGCGCCTTGAGTTCGTCCAGGTTTTTGTAGTCGGGCAGGAACTTCTCGAAGTCGGCGTCCTCGCAGAAGGCGTCAAGATAGATGAACACCGTGTTGCCCTCCAGATGGCCGGGCTGCTCCACATGGATGTGCTCGGGATCGGTGAACATGGAGTTGACCTTCGTCTTGAGCTCCTTGGGCGTGTCGGAGAGGTAGATGCAGTTGCCCAGCGACTTGGACATCTTGGCCTTGCCGTCGGTGCCCGGCAGGCGCATGCAGGCCTGGGAGTCGGGCAGCATGATGGAGGGCTCGCGCAGGACGTCGCGCCCGTTGCCGTAGATGCCGTTGAAGCGGCGCACAATCTCGTTGGCCTGCTCGAGCATGGGCTTCTGGTCCTCACCCACGGGGACGGTGGTGGCGCGGAAAGCCGTGATGTCGGCCGCCTGGGAGATGGGATAGGTGAAGAAGCCCACGGGGATGCTCTCGCCGGCAAAGCCGCGCATCTGAATCTCGGTCTTCACCGTCGGATTGCGTTGCAGACGGCTCACACTGACCAGGTCCATGAAGTAGAAAGAGAGTTCGCAGAGCTCAGGCACCTGGCTCTGGATGAAGAGCGTCACCTTAGAGGGGTCGAGGCCCACGGAGAGATAGTCGAGGGCGACCTCGATGACATTCTGGCGCACCTTCTCGGGATTGTCGATGTTGTCGGTGAGTGCCTGGGCGTCGGCGATGAAGACGTACATCTTCTTGTATTCGCCCTCGTTTTGCAGTTGCACACGGCGGCGAAGCGAACCCACATAGTGGCCTATATGCAGACGGCCCGTGGGGCGGTCGCCGGTGAGAATAATTCTGTCTTTAAGTTCCATTGGATTATATATATCTTTATTGTTTTTTTCTTATCTGAACATCTGCACGATGCTCTGCTCGTCGAGCAAAGCCATGACGGGATGGCCGTCGGGCGTGTAGTTGGGGTTGGACGAGGCAAAGAGTTCTGCCAGCAGGCTGTCCATCTCCTCGCCGCTGAGCACCTGACCCACGGGGATTGCCATGCGTGAGGCCAGCGCCAGCACGGTGCGCTCCGTGCGCTCCTTCTCGGGATCTGCGCTCTCCTCCCCTTCCAGCATCTCGTCCATGAGTTTCTGCAGGTCCACACCTCCGAGACCGGTGGGAAGGCCGCCGACGCTGTAGCTGCCGCCGCCCAGCGACGTCACATCGAAGCCCAGACCCGAGAGCGTGGGCAGCAGCGCCTCGAAGAGCGGCTGCTGGTGGGGCGTGAACTGCAGCATCTCGGGGAACAGCAGGCCCTGGGAAGGCACCGCAGAGCGGCTCATCTGCTCGGTGAGGCGGTCGTAGAGGATGCGGATGTGCGCCCGATGCTGATCGACAATCATCAGCCCGTCGGACGAAGAGAACAGGATATACTGGCCGCGATACTGGAAATGGTCGGCGGAGAAAGGACGCTCGTCTGCGGCGGGGATGTCCTCGAACGGAATCTCCTGCTGCGAGGGCGAGAAATCCTGCACATGGGACTGTGTGAGTCCGGCGTAGAGTTCCTGCCAGTCGTCCACGGAGGAGGCTCGCACGGGGCGGGATGCAGACAACGGGGAAGAGGGGGAAGACGAGACAGAGGTGAAGCCCTCACCAAAGGACTGGCGGGAGAACACCGGGAGTTCGGGCTGTCCGGCACTCTCGAAGTCGAAGGTGGCAGTGGCTCCCGTGCGGCCGAGCGCCTCGCGCACTCCGGCCAAAAGAATCTGCCAGAGGGAGGACTCGTTCTCGAACTTTATCTCCGTTTTCGTCGGCGAGATGTTCACGTCGATGGTGGCGGGATCCACCTCAAAGAAGAGGAAGTAAGGCACCTGCTCGCCCTGAGGCACCATGCGGTCGAAGGCCTCCATGACGGCCTTGTGGAAATAGGGATGACGCATGAAGCGCCCGTTGACGAAGAAATACTGCTGCGCCCCCTTCTTGCGCGCAGACTCGGGACGCCCCACATAGCCGTGGACGCGCGCCATGGACGACTCCACCGTGACGTCGAAGAGGCTGTCGCCCAACTTACGGCCGAAAACGGCGGCGATGCGCCCCTTCTGCGAAGAGGGCGGGAGGTTCACGGAGAGTGTGCCGTTGGTCGTCACGGTGAAGCCCGTCGAGGGATTGACCAGAGCGATGCGCTGGAACTCCTGCATGATGTTGGAGAGCTCCGTCTGGTTGCTCTTGAGGAACTTCCTGCGCGCGGGTATATTAAAAAAGAGGTTACGCACCTCAAAGTCAGCGCCCACAGAACAGGAGCACGGCTCCTGGGAAACGAAGCGTGAACCCTCTATCTCGAGGCGGGTACCCAGGTCACTGTCGGGCTGACGCGTCTGAAGGGTCACCTGCGCCACAGCGGCGATTGACGGCAACGCCTCACCGCGGAAACCCATCGTGCGAAGCGTGAAGAGGTCTTCGGCACGTGCTATCTTGCTGGTAGCGTGGCGCTCGAATGCCAGGCGGGCGTCGGTCTCGCTCATCCCCTTGCCGTTGTCAATCACCCGGATGGCGGTGCGGCCGGCGTCCGTGACAAAGACATCGACCTGGGTGGCACCGGCATCCAGGGCGTTCTCCATCAGTTCCTTGATGACGGAGGCCGGCCGCTGAATCACCTCACCAGCCGCAATCTGGTTGGCAACGCTGTCGGGAAGAAGATGAACGATATCCATCGGCGAAGAATTACAGGTGCACGTGGCCCGTCTGCAGATAGTGCCACAGGAAAATCAGGACAATGATGACAATGACGGCAATCGGCCAAGTGAGGCGCGAACGCACGCTGTCGATGTTGCGCTGTGTGCGCGGAATGTACTGCGAGAACTTGCCCTTGAAATGGTCGGGCTCAATGGAGCGCTCGTCCGTGGGAAGTTCTCCCATCTCACGGCGCACGTCGCGGACGAGGCGGTCAAGCTTGTCGCGACGCTCATCGGTGTAAATGCTCACCCTGCGAAACTTACGGGGTTGGCGAGTCTGAAACATGCCCATCGTCTTGCAATTTATAGGTTATACTGTCCTGAGGCGCCAAACTGGAGGCCAGCGTGTCGGCAGGCGTCTCATCCTTAGGCTTTTTCTTGCGACGCCGGTCGTCCAGATGCTGGAGCGGAGCCTCGCGGCGCGCCGTAGGCTTCAGCGTGGTGCCCTCCTTCTTGGGGCGCCACTCCCAAATGTCGTCCTTGTGAAGCGGACGGATGTAGTCGAACCAGGCGAAGTTGTCCAAATAGAGCTTGTCGGCCGGAATCAGAATCAGAGGATAGAGCGTGCCCGTGGCGGCCGGCATCCAGATGTGGTCCACCTTGCGCTCTTCGTCGAAAAACATCTTGAGTTCGGTGCTCTCCGTGTGGTTCATGCCGATAAGCAGGGAGTCGGAGTCGTAGGGATAGTAGTTGAGGTGTACGTTGCGGATGACGTGCGTCAGCCAGATATCGCCGCCGCGGAAGTAGGAGTGCATCTCCTGTCCGTTAATCTGATTGTATTTGGCGGAATCTATTCTCTCAACTGTCAGCGTCTGACGGAGCACGTAGAGGCTGTCAATGGTGGAATCGTTGAAAAAAGCCTTGATCTCTTCGCCGAGAATCTGCTGGGTCTGCTGCCAGACAATGGGATCCTTGTACATGGTGAGACAGGAATCCTGGCCGGTGTAAACCATCGAGTCGCAGACAGCCTGATAGTCCTTGCGGTAGGCACGCACGTGGTGGTAAGCGTGCATATTGCGATAGACCGAATCGGTGCCGTAGTTGTAGGCGAAGACCTTAAAGGTGTCGGCATGGGCATAGAGCGAATCAGGTCCTTGGGAGAACTCGATGAGGCGCGCCGAATCCGTTGCCATGGCATAGCCGGTCTTGTCGTCGTAGAAACAGTAGTGGCCCGTCATCATGTTCTTGTTGACGTCGTCGGTGTAAACAGCATTGCCAAAGGCTTCACCGACGGAATCGGTCTTATTCCAACGGACGCTGTCCCCGACGAGCTTCTTGCCCGTGTCGGTGAGGATGCTGCGGTCGAGCGCCGTAAAGTCTTCCGTCTGAGCATTGTACCAACCGTTTTCCGTGTAGATGTGGGTGGAGCCGCTCTCCACGTTGGAGGGGCCCAGCAGGTGCGTCATCTTCGTGCGGCTGTCGTAGTGCATCGTGTCGGAAAGGATTGTCGTGCGCGCTTCTTCGGGCGGCAGCGGCGTCACCAGGCGCACATTGTAGTTGAAGACAGAGAGCTTAGTCTCGGGAGAATATTCGCCCCAATCGGAAGTCAGTTGGTTGTCGCCGTCCACCAAACGCCCGCCCTCGAAGAAGTAGCCCAGGTTGTAGAGACGGTCGTAGTCGAGCGAGTCGGTGTAGAGCACCGTGGATGTGCCGGGACCGGTGACATGGGTCAGCACGACATTATAACGGCAACGGGCCAACTGGTCGGTGCCGTTGTAGTAGAGCACATCACCCGTGAGTGACAGCGTGTCGCCCTGCTCCATGCGCACATGGCCGAAAGCATCGAAGGAATTGGTCGATTCGTAGAAGAGCGCACTGTCGCAATACATATAGACGCCGTCGTGGAGAAACTTCACGTTGCCCACCAGAAACTGCGCCGTGCGATGAATGCTCTCGTCGTAGTAGAGCATGTCGCTGTGGATGAGGTACACCCTGTCCTTGGACGGCTTGCGGGGCTCGTCCCACCCTTTGCGGTTCTGCTGCACTTCGGCCAACACGCTGAGGGCAAAGAAAAGAGGAAGGAAATACTTTATTTTATCCATCCGGGATATTGGAAGTCACAGTTGCGCCAACCCTCGTTGATGCGTACATAAGTGGACGCCTGCTTTTCCCTGATCCAGCGCTGCACCAAATCCTCGCTCTTCTTGGCCTCGACGGCCGTCTTCATCACCTGGAAGTCCTCCGTGATAATGGCTCTGTGGGCGGGAATGCGCGCACGCAACTTGACGATGGCACACACCTTCATGCCGCGGCGGTCGGTCATCGTGAAGGGCTTGGATATCTCGCCCTCCTTCATGCCGTCCACCACGCGGGCCACCTCGCCGGGCAAGTCGCCCATCTCGAAGCGCGACGTCTGCGCACCGTCCTTGAAGTTGAACATCAGACCGTGGTTGTTGCGTGTATCCTTGTCGTCAGAAATCTCCTGAGCACCAATCTCGAAGGTAAACTTACCCTCGCGGATGTCTGCGGCAATGGAGTCGAGACGCGCCAAAGCGGCATCGACAGCCTCGTAACTGACCTCCGGACGGCGCAGGATGTGACGCACCTTTACCTTGTCACCGCGACGGTCAATCAACTGGATGATATGATAACCGAAGTCCGACTGCACCACCTTGCTGACCTTCTTGGGGTCAGTGAGAGCAAAGGCCACGGCAGCGAAGGCAGGATCCAGGTCGGTGCGGCCCACGTAGTCCAACTCACCGCCGGCACGGCGCGTGCCCTCGTCCTGGGAGTAGAAGCGCGCCAACGTAGAGAAGCTCGTACTACCGCTGGTGATGCGCTCGGCATAGCCGCGCAATTCCGCCTTCACTCGGTCAATCTCTTCCTGAGGAATCTGCGGACGCACCACGAGAATCTGCACCTCCACCTGAGTGGGAATATAGGGCACACTGTCTTCAGGCAGGTCCTTATAGTAACGGCGCACCTCGGCGGGCGTCACCTTCACGTCCTTCGTCAGTTCACGGCGCATCTCACGGGCAATGAGCTGATCCTTGAACGTATCGAAGAGTTCCTCGCGAATCTGAGCCATCGGCATCCTCATATACTCCTCCAGTTTCTCGCGGCTACCGGCCATCATCACCTTCTGCGTGATGTCCTGCTCCACATACTGATTCACTTCGGAGTCGCTGACGGTGATGCTGTCGATGGCAGCCTGGTGCATGAAGAGCTTCTGGATGGCCAGTTGCTCGGGAATGGAGCAATAGGGATTGCCCTTAACCTGAGCGCCGTAGTCGTTGCGGATGCGCTCCACGTCACTGCGCAGAATCGCCTCATCGCCGACAACCCATACCACTTCGTCCACCACGCCCACGGATGACTGTGCCCCGCAAAGGACGGGCTGCGCTGCCAGCATCAGTACAAGAAATATCTTCAGGGCGTTTTTCATTTGAACGCAGCTTCGTTGATGACCACAGGATAACGGCGGCGCAAATTCTCAAGATAGGCGTCCATCTTCTCGTTCTGATAGCCGTCAATCACCTGATTGGCCACATCGCCCCACTCCTCCGGACCTTTCTTGAGCATCTTGCCGAAGACACCGTTGCAGGGGAACTTGGGATTCTCCTTCATCTTGGCGTCTTTCACCTTGAAGGCCAGGGCATCCACGATGCTGTTCTGCCCCTTCACGAAGACCTTCTGGTCCATGCGCACGGTGACACTGTCCTTGTTGAACTCCCGACGCACCGCCGACGCCCAATCCTTATAAGGCATCTTCTTGAGCAGCTTCTTCACAGCCTTCACCTGCTTCTTGTCCTTGCAGGAGAAAGCGATGCCGCGATAGTGAGGCTTGCCCCACTTGAACTCGCCCCGGTGCTGCTTGAAAAAGTTCTCCAGTCCGGCCGTGTCGCGTTTGGCGGGCTCCCATACCTCACGGTTGCTGACTTCAAAGAGCAGCAATCCGTCGTGGTATTCCTGCACAAGGAAGGCCAGATCGCTGTCCTGCCGACACAGGCGGTCGGCCTCGCGGTCCATCACCTCCTGAGCACTCAGGCCTTCGGCTGCAGCCACGGAGTCAATCTTCTGCTTGCTCAAACGGTCGCGCAAACCGCCCTGCTCCAAATAGCGGCGGATGGGGGCTCGCAGGGTGTCGTAGGGCTCCAGGGGCTTGCGGTCAATCAACTTGATGATGTGATAGCCTACGGGACTCTTGACCGGCGCACTCACCTGGCCCTTCGTCAATGCGTAGGCAGCCGTCTCAAACTCGGGTAACGTCTGGCCCGGACCAATCCAGCCGACGACGCCCTGCCGACGGGCCGACATCTGGTCATCGCTGCACGTAGCGGCCAGCTGACCGAAGTCCGCACCGGAGCACACAAGGCCGTAGATGCTGTCCACACGAGCCTTGGCCTTTGCGGCCTGTTCCGGTCCGTCCTGCTGCAGAAGACGCACAAAGATGTGGGCGGGCATAATCAGGTCCTTGCCCTGCAGGCCGTCCAACATGCTCTGGTAGTAGTCGCGTGCGGCTTTCTCCACATCGGCTTCGCCCACCAAAAGGGGACGCAACTGCTTGTCGCGATACTGGCGGAATTCCTTTTGGAAACTCGTCAGCGTGTCCAGTTTGGCGTCCATCGCGGCGCGTACCTTAAGTTTGTAGGCCGCATAGAGATCGGCATAGGCCCGGGGCGTCATCTTCTCCACAACATCGTCGTTGTTGTTCTTGTTATAATTGTAGTCGTACTCACTCCTGTAGACCGGATCTCCGGCAACGGTCATCACCACCTCCTCCTGCGCCAGTCCGGACTGGGCGGCGAGTACGCACAGGAGAGCGTAAAACAGTTTTTTCATCTTACTGGGGACGTGAATAGTTGGGGGCTTCGGAAGTGATGGTGACATCGTGGGGATGACTCTCCAGCACGCCGGCGTTGGTGATACGTACGAATTTGGCGCCGTTCAGCGCCTTGATGGTGGGAGCACCGCAATAGCCCATGCCGCTCCTCAGGCCGCCGATGAGCTGATAGATGACCTCCTGCACCGTGCCCTTGTAAGGCACACGGCCGGCAATGCCCTCGGGCACCAGTTTCTTGACGTCCTTCGTCTCGCTCTGGAAGTAGCGGTCCTTGCTGCCACACTCCATGGCCTCCAAGGAACCCATGCCGCGGTAGCTCTTGAACTTACGGCCGTTGTAGATGATGGTGTCGCCGGGGCTCTCCTCAGTGCCGGCCACCAGCGAGCCGATCATCACGCAATAGCCGCCTGCGGCCAAAGCCTTCACCACGTCGCCCGAATAGCGCAAACCGCCGTCGGCAATCAGGGGCACGTCGGTGTCCTTCAGCGCATAAGCCACATCATAGACGGCAGAGAGCTGGGGCACACCCACACCGGCCACGACACGCGTGGTGCAGATGCTGCCCGGACCGATGCCTACCTTGACGCCGTCGGCGCCGGCCTCCACCAACATTCTGGCAGCCTCGCCGGTAGCCACGTTGCCCACAACGATGTCCACATCGGGGAACTGCTTCTTGGCCTCCCTGAGTTTCTCAATGACCGACTTGGAGTGACCGTGGGCGGTGTCGATGACAATGGCGTCCACACCGGCTTCCACCAATGCCTTCATGCGCTCCAAAGTATCTGCGGTGACACCGACACCGGCAGCCACACGCAGACGGCCCTTGGCGTCCTTGCAGGCCATAGGCTTGTCCTTGGCCTTCGTGATGTCCTTATAGGTAATCAGGCCGATGAGATGGTTCTCGTCGTCCACCACCGGGAGTTTCTCAATCTTGTTTTCCTGAAGAATGTCGCTGGCAGAGAAGAGGTCGGTCTTGACGTGTGTGGTGACGAGGTTTTCGCTGGTCATCACTTCGTCAATCAGACGCGACTGGTTCTTCTCGAAACGCAGGTCGCGGTTGGTGACGATGCCCACCAGATGGTTCTCGCTGTCCACCACAGGAATGCCGCCGATATGATACTCGGCCATCATCTCCAGGGCGTCTCTCACGGTGCGGCCGCGCTGAATGGTGACGGGATCGTAAATCATGCCGTTCTCGGCTCTCTTGACGATGGCCACCTGACGCGCCTGCTCCTCGATGCTCATATTCTTGTGAATCACGCCGATGCCGCCTTCACGGGCAATGGCGATAGCCATCGTGGATTCCGTCACCGTGTCCATAGCCGCCGTCACAAAGGGAATCTTCAGCTCGATATGACGGGAAAAACGCGTGGTGAGATCCACATCACGGGGCAACACCTCACTGTAGGCGGGCACCAAGAGGACGTCGTCATAGGTGAGACCCTCCATCACAATCTTGTCTTCAAAAAAACTTGCCATAGTCTTTATCTTATTCTGTTATTCTTGTTTCTGTTCCGTTAATTGCCCAGCTCCGAGAGGAACTTGATGCGCACCAGACGCACCTCCTCTTCCGAATAGTCGTCGCCCAAATCCTTCATCGCCGTGGAGAGGCGGTCGGTGACGGACTCCTCCTTGAAGTAGTTGTAGATATCCTCCACGCTCTCCTCGTCCATCTCCTCGTTGATGAAGTAGTCGATGTTGATCTTCGTGCCGCTGTAAACGATAGCCTCAATCTCGTCGAGCAGCTCGGACATATCCATGCCATAGCCTTTCGCCATGTCGTCAAGCGGAATCTTGCGGTCGATCTGTTGGACAATCTGTATCTTGTTTTTGCTCTTGTTGGGCACCGTCTTCACCCGAATCTCAAACGGGCGGTCGATCTCTTCCTCCTCGCAGTAGCGGGCGATGAGTTCGCAGAAGGCTTTGCCGTAGCGCGCCGCCTTGCCCTGCCCCACACCGGGCATTTGCCGCAGCTCCTCCTGGGTGATGGGATACATCGTGGCCATCGCCTCCAGCGTGTTGTCCTGGAAGATGACGTAAGGCGGGATGTTCAGTTCCGCAGCCTTTTGGCGACGCAGGCTCTTGAGCATCTTCATGAGGGTGCCGTCCAGCACGGAAGTGCCCGACTGCTCGGCCTCGTAGTCTTCAAAATCGTTGTTTTCGCTCACCAGGAAAGGTTCCGGATGCTTGAGGAAATCCTTGCCGGCGGGCTGCAGTTTGAGAATACCGTAGTTCTCCACATCCTTGCGAATGTACTCCGAAAGGATGGCCAGGCGGATGAGCGCCTCCCAGAATTTCTGCGAACGCTCCGCGCCGGCACCGAACAGAGTCAGCGTCTCGTGGCCACGGGCTGTCACACGGTCCGTCTCCCGACCCATAAGCACATCCACCAGATAGTCGCTCTTGAAGTCCTCCTTGAGCACCGTGATGAGTTTCAGCAGGTTCACCAGATCGCCCTGTGCCTGCACCTGATGCTTGGGCTTGCGGCAGTTGTCGCACGCGCCGCAGTTGTCCTTGTCGTAAGTCTCGCCGAAATAGTGCAGCAGGATGCGCCGGCGGCACAGGCTCGTCTCGGCGTAATCCTTTGTCTCGCTCAGGAGCTGGCGGCCAATCTCCTGCTCGGAGAGGGGCTTGCCCTCCATGAATTTGTCCAGTTTCTTCAAATCCAACGGGCTGTAGAACGTCAGGCAGATGCCCTCGCCGCCGTCTCTGCCGGCACGGCCGGTCTCCTGATAGTAACCCTCCAGACTCTTGGGGATGTCGTAGTGGATGACGTAGCGTACATCGGGCTTGTCAATACCCATACCGAAAGCGATGGTAGCCACGATGACATCGATACGCTCCATGATGAAGTCGTCCTGTGTCTCGGCTCTCTGCGCGCTGTCCATACCGGCGTGGTAGGCGCGCGCATTGATATTGTTCGCACGTAGCACTTCGGCCAGTTCTTCCACCTTGCGGCGTGAAAGACAATAAACTATGCCGCTCTTGCCGGGATGCTGCAGAATGAAGCGGATGATGTCCTTCTCCACATCCTTCGTCTTGGGCCGCACCTCATAGTAGAGGTTGGGGCGGTTGAAGGAGCTCATGAAGTCTTTGGCATCGGGAATGCCCAGATTCTTCTTGATGTCCTGCCGCACCTTGTCCGTGGCAGTTGCCGTGAGGGCAATGACGGGCGCCGCACCGATCTGGTTGATTATCGGACGGATGCGGCGATACTCCGGTCGGAAGTCGTGGCCCCACTCCGAGATACAGTGCGCCTCGTCCACGGCGTAGAAGGAAATCTTCACCGAAGAGAGAAACTCGGCGTTCTCCGCCTTGTTCAGACTCTCGGGGGCCACATAGAGCAACTTGGTCTTGCCGGAGAGCACGTCGCTCTTCACCTCGTCCACCTGCCCCCTGCTCTGTGAAGAGTTGAGGAAATGAGCCACACTGTCGTCCTCAGTGGCCTGACGGATGGCGTCCACCTGATTCTTCATCAGGGCGATGAGCGGAGAAATGACAATGGCCGTGCCCTCCATCACAAGCGCAGGCAACTGGTAGCACAGACTCTTGCCGCCGCCCGTGGGCATCAACACGAAGGTGTCGCCGCCGGAAAGCAGATTGTTGATGATGGCCTCCTGATCGCCCTTGAAGGTCTCAAAGCCGAAATACTGCCTCAGTGCCTGGTGAAGATTGATGTCCTGTTTCATAACTTTGTGGTGGTTGGAGGGTTGATGTATCTTTGACGCTACGATGCAAGACGCTCGCTGCGGGCGAGACGCTCCATGATGTAGTCCTTAGTGATACGAATCTGCTTCTTACCAGAAGAAGGTGCATCGAACTGAGCCTCCTGCATCACGTCCTCCACAATGCTGCGCAGGCCGCGTGCACCGAGTTTGAACTCGACGGCTTTGTCCACGATATAGTCCAGAGCGTCCTCGTCGAAGGTGAGCTCGATGTCGTCCATCCTGAAGAGCTTCTCCTGCTGTCGGATGAGGGAGTTCTTCGGTTCGGTGAGAATACGCCTGAGCGCCGTGCGATCGAGGGGATCGAGATGAGTCAGCACGGGCAGACGGCCGATGAGTTCGGGGATGAGTCCGAAACTCTTGAGGTCCTGCGGCTGGATGTACTTCATCATGTCCTTCTGGTCGATGCGCTTGACGTTTTGCACGCTGTTGTAGCCCACCACGTGAGTGTTCAGCCGCTGTGCTATCTTGCGCTCGATACCGTCGAAGGCGCCGCCGCAGATGAAGAGGATGTTGCTCGTGTCGATCTTCACATAGTCCTGGTCGGGATGCTTGCGTCCGCCTTTTGGGGGGACGTTGACCGTGCTGCCCTCCAGCAGTTTGAGCATGGCCTGCTGGACGCCTTCACCGCTCACATCGCGCGTGATGCTGGGGTTGTCGCCCTTGCGGGCCACCTTGTCTATCTCGTCGATGAAGACGATACCGCGCTCGGCAGCCGCCACATCGTAGTCGGCGGCCTGCAGCAGACGCGAGAGAATGCTCTCCACGTCCTCGCCCACATAACCGGCCTCGGTGAACACCGTGGCGTCCACGATGCTGAAGGGCACGTCGAGCATCTTGGCGATGGTGCGTGCCAGCAGGGTCTTGCCCGTGCCGGTGCTGCCCACCATGATGATGTTGCTCTTCTCGAGTTCCACGCCGTCGTCCTCCACCTTCTGGGTGAGACGCTTGTAGTGGTTGTAAACGGCCACCGCCAAAGTCTTCTTGGCTTCTTCCTGACCGATGACGTACTGATCCAGATGCTCCTTGATGTCCATGGGTTTGGGCAAAGGACGTGCGCCCCAGGGCTTGAGCGGGGCACCCGAACTTGCCTTGTGCTCTTGGATTACACTCCAAGCCTGCTCCACGCAGTCGCTGCAGATGCAGCAGCCGTCAAGCCCCGTGAGCATCAGACTCACGTCGCTGTCGGCGCGCCCGCAGAATCCGCATCTGGATGTTGATTTTCTTGCCATTTACTTCTGTTTCTCCAATATTTGGTCAATCATGCCGTATTCCAAAGCCTCCTGCGAAGTCATCCAGTAGTCGCGGTCACTGTCGGCCCACACCTTGTCGTAGGGCGTGTGAGAGTGATCGGCGATGATGGTGTAGAGCTCCTGCTTGAGCTTCTGTATCTCGCGGGCCGTAATCTCAATGTCCGAGGCCTGGCCCTTGGCGCCGCCCATCGGCTGGTGAATCATCACACGGCTGTGCTTGAGCGCGCTGCGGCGACCGTCGTTGCCAGCCACCAGCAGTACGGCGGCCATCGAGGCGGCCATACCCGTGCAGATGGTGGCTACGGGCGAGTTGATGAACTGCATCGTGTCGTAGATGCCCAGTCCGGCATACACGCTGCCGCCGGGACTGTTGATGTAGATGCTGATATCCTTGCCGGGATCGGCGCTGTCCAGATAGAGCAGCTGGGCCTGCAGCGTGTTGGCCGTGTAGTCGTCAATCTCGGTGCCGAGAAAGGCTGAACACGTCCATCTGCGTCACGTTGAGCTGACGCTCCTCAAGGATGTAGGGGTTCAGATACTGATTCTGCATCGACACCACATCGTGCAGCGCCATGCTGCTGATGCCGGTCCGGTCTTTGGCAAATTTTTCAAAATCCTTGGTCATGCTTCTAACGGCATTTTGGGGTTATGCAATTTTATTTCTCCTCCTGGAAGAGCTTGTTGAACTCCTCCTGGCTCACGCTCTTCTTCTGGAGCTTCACTACCTCTTTGGCTTTGGCGCCGATCTTGCGGTCTTCCGTGCGGCTCACGAGACCCTCAATCTGGTGCTTGTCCTTGAGCATGCCGGCGGCGTAGTTCTGAATGGCCTCATCGGGCACGTTCATCATGCCGTACTGGGCAAACTGCATGCGGGTGACCTCCTTGGCAGTCTCCATCACGTCGTCCTGCTCCACCTTGATTTCCAACTGATCGCAGAGCTGCTCCTTCAGCAGGTGCCACTTGAGCTCCTCGATGCTGGGGGCGAAGTTCTTCTCGAAGAAAGCCTCATCCTTGTCGGGGTTGTTGAGCTTCATGATGCGGCGGAGCAGAGCTTCGGGGAACTCCACCTTGCCCACTCTGTCGCAAACATATTTGCGCAGATCAATCATGAAACGGAAGTCGCTGTCGACGGCAAACTGAGCCTCGAGGGTCTTGCGCGTCTCGGCGCGGAACTCCTCCTCGCTCTTCACCTTGCCCTCGCCCAGAACCTGGTCGAAGAGCTCCTGGTCGAGTTTGTGGGCCTCGTAGCGGGTGATCTCGGTGATCTGATACTGGAAGTCGCTCTTCATGCCGGCGGCCTCCTCCTTCGTGATCTTCAGCAGACTGGAGAGCTCCACCTCGCTGCCGTCATAGGCGGTGGAGGGGTTGAACGTCAGCACGTCGCCCACCTTGGCGCCCTCGAACTTCTTCTTCTCGTCGTCACTCTTGAAGTAGCCGGGCAGCATCACGGCGTCCTTCACCTCGATACCGCCAGCCTTGGGAGCACCGCCTTCGAGCTCGGTCATGACGCCCTTCACCATGTCCTTGTCCTGATAGTCCTGCACCTTGTTGTAGCTGCCGGCACGCTGACAGTAGCCCTGGAGCTGCTGGTCGACGAGTTCGTCGCTCACCTTGATCTCGTAGTAGGGCACCTTGTCCTTGTCGCTGATCTTGCCGTCCATCTCGGGGGCCAGAGCCACGTCGAAGACGAAGGTGTATTCCGTGCTGTTCTCGAAGTCGATCTTGGGCTGCTTGTCCTCGTTGGGAAGGGGCTCACCCAGGATGTTGATCTTCTGCTCGCGGATGTATTTGTAGAGCTCGGCGCCCAGGAGCTTGTTCACCTCCTCGGCCTTCACTTCGAGTCCGAAACGCTTCTGCACCAGAGACAGGGGCACCTGTCCGGGACGGAAACCGGGCAAAGCGGCCTTCTTGCGGAGGTCCTTCAGTCCCTTTTCCACTTTTTCCTTGTAGTCTTCTTCCTTCAGTGTGACGGTCACGAGGCCGTTCACCTTGTCGATGTTTTCAAATTTGATTTCCATTGTCGTTTGTATGATTTTACGATTTTATTTTTCGGTTTGGTTTTCGTTTTCGTTTTCGTTAACGTTATCGTTAGCGTTATCGTTGCTTCCTCCCGAACGCTCGCGGTCCATCTTCTGGAAGTCCTTCAGGCGGAGCTTAAAGCTGCGCGTGAGGTATTTGTCGAGCACCACGGGGTTCACGGCCAGCTCCTCGGGCGTGCCGTGGAAGAGGATTTGACCCTCGAAGAGCAGATAGGCGCGGTCGGTGATGCAGAGCGTCTCCTCCACGTTGTGGTCGGTGATGAGCACGCCGATGTTCTTCTGCTTGAGCTTCCACACGATATACTGGATGTCCTCCACGGCGATGGGGTCCACACCGGCGAAGGGTTCGTCGAGCATGATGAAGAGGGGATCGATGGCCAGGCAACGGGCTATCTCCGTGCGACGGCGTTCGCCGCCGGAGAGCTGGTCGCCCAGATTCTTACGCACCTTCTGCAGACGGAATTCGTCGATGAGGCTCTCCAGCTTTTCGCGCTGATACTCACGGGGCTTGCCCGTCATCTCCAGCACGGAGGCAATGTTGTCCTCCACCGACATTTTGCGAAACACCGAGGCCTCCTGCGCCAGATAGCCGATGCCCTTTCGGGCCCGCTTGTAGACGGGGTCCTTGGTGATTTCCTCGCCGCGCAGGAAGATGTGGCCGCCGTTGGGCACCACGAGGCCCGTGGTCATGTAGAACGAGGTCGTCTTGCCGGCGCCGTTGGGCCCCAACAGACCCACGATCTCCCCCTGGTGAACATTGAACGAAACGTTGTTCACCACGGTACGCTTGCCATAGACCTTCACGAGTCCCTCGCTGCGCAATTCTGCTCTTTCCTGCTCTTTCACGCGTAAAAATTTTGCGCAAATATACAAAAAAATCTTCAGAAAGGGCCACTTTCGCCAAAAAAATCTCCGCCTATATCCCCGAACCTTCATTTTTTTACTTATTTTTGCAGCTGAAACACGAACGAAACATGTATATTTCCGACTCTATAGCGACCTTTGGTCGTTACCTTCAACTCATGTGGCGCGTGCTTGCTTTGCCCGAACGCTGGCGCATGTTTGGCAGGGAGTACGTCAAGGAAATGGCCTCCCTCGGCGTCGACAGCCTGGGCATCGTGGTGCTCATTTCCTTCTTCATCGGCGCCGTCATCTGCATCCAGATCAAGCTCAACATCGCCTCTCCCTGGATGCCGGGATGGACGACGGGTTACACCACGCGCGAAATCATGCTGCTGGAGTTCTCCTCCTCCATCATGTGTCTGATACTGGCCGGCAAGGTGGGTTCCAACATCGCCTCCGAAATCGGCACGATGAAGGTGACGCAACAGATTGACGCGCTGGAGATTATGGGCGTCAACTCCGCTTCTTTCGTCATCCTGCCCAAGATCGCCGCCCTCATCACGATGATTCCCTTCCTCGTGATTTTCTCGGCGCTGATGGGCTTCATCGGCGCGTATGCCACCTCGCTCGTGGGCGTCATCAACGTGGACGACGTCACGGCCGGACTGCAGCACGACTTCAACCAGTGGTACGTGTGGATGTCGCTCATCAAGAGCCTCTTCTTCGCCTTCATCATCAGCAGCGTGTCGGCCTTCTACGGCTACACGGTGGAGGGCGGCAGCTTCGATGTGGGCAAGGCTTCCACCGACGCCGTCGTCTCCTCGTCCATTCTCATCCTGTTTTCCGACATCTTCCTGACTTCCATGCTCTCATGATAGAACTCAAACAAATCCGCAAGGCCTTCGACGGCCGCGAAGTGCTGAAGGGCATCGACGCCGTGTTTGAAGACGGCAAGACGAATCTCATCATCGGCCAGT
>CADAVI010000051.1 GCA_902791295.1 uncultured Bacteroidales bacterium
CAGGGCAAGATCTCAGATGTCTTTAACCTTTAACCGTTAAACTTTAACCTTTATGAAGCTCAGCGAACACTTTACTTTGGAAGAAATGCTTCACAGCGAGACTGCTGAGAAGAAGGGCATAGAAAACCGCATTAACGCGGTCGAAGTCAACAACCTCGTGCGCCTGTGCCAAAAGGTGCTGGAGCCCCTGAGAGACCACTTCCATCAGCCGATACACATCAACAGCGGCTTCCGCTGCCAGGCGCTCAACAAAGCCGTAAAAGGCGCAGCGAACAGTTACCACACGAAGGGTCGCGCCGTGGATATTCCGATGCGTCCGGGTTGGCTGGCGTACATCCGCGACCATCTGCCGCATACGGAGTTGATCAACGAAGGAACTTGGATTCATGTCGCCCTGTAGGCGACGGGATTCAAGATGCAAGATTCAAGTACCTGAATCCTGAAACCTGAACATCCGCCCGAGGTGAGCGCAGAGAGAAGCCCGCGCTTATCTATGCCGAGCCGAGTAGGATGTCTATGGAACGAAGTTACATGAAACCTGAAACTAAAGTGAAGGCCGTCGGAGCAATCCGGGGCGGCAAGAAGTACCTCGTGAAGTAACGCGCAATAACTTCGCGCAAAATCAGAAACGCACCTGCAGAGACCATCTGCGGGTGCGTTTTCTTTTGTCTTCCGTAAAAAATTCACAGTTTCTCCCTGAGATAGCGGCCGGTGTAGCTGCCTTCGGTGGCGGCTACGGTTTCCGGCGTGCCGGCCACCACAAGGTTGCCGCCCTCGCGACCGCCCTCCGGACCCAGGTCGATGACCCAGTCGGCCGTCTTAATCACGTCCATATTGTGCTCGATGATGAGGATGGTGTGGCCCCGCTGTATCAGCGCCTCGAAGCTCTCCAGCAGGCGCTTGATGTCGTGGTGGTGGAGACCGGTGGTGGGCTCGTCGAAGATGAACACCGTGGGCTGGCTTTTCTCCAGGCCCAGATAGTAGGCCAACTTGACGCGCTGGTTCTCACCGCCCGAGAGGGTGGAAGAGCTCTGCCCCAGCTTGATGTAGCCCAAGCCGACATCCTGCAGCGGCTTGAGCAGGCGCACAATCTTCTTCTGTCCGTGCTCGGTGAAGAACTCCATAGCCTGGTTGATAGTCATATTGAGTACGTCGTAGACGTTCTGCCCCTCGTAGCGCACCTCCAGCACGTCGGGCTTGAAGCGCTTGCCGTGGCACGACTCGCACTCGAGCACCAGGTCGGCCATAAACTGCATCTCCACCGTCACGGTGCCTTCGCCCTTGCACTCCTCGCAGCGGCCGCCCTCGGCGTTGAAGGAGAAGTGTGCCGGCGTGAACTCCATCTGCTGCGCCAGAGGCTGTGCGGCGAAGAGGCGGCGTATCTCGTCCCAGGCCTTCACGTAGGTGACGGGATTGGAGCGCGTGCTCTTGCCGATGGGGTTCTGGTCGACAAACTCCACGAAGCCTACGCTGTTCACATCGCCCGAGAGCTCCCTGAACTCGCCCGGACGGTCGGCCGCCAGGTCGAGCCGGCGCCGCATGGCGTTGTAGAAGATGTCGCGCACGAGACTTGACTTGCCGCTGCCCGAGACGCCGGTGACGCAGGTCATCACGTTGAGCGGGATGCGCACGTCGAAGCCCTTGAGGTTGTTGGCGCGGGCGCCGTGTATCTCGATGAAGCGGTTCCAGGGGCGACGACTGGCGGGCACGGGAATCTCGTCAAGCCCCATGAGGAAGTCTTGCGTGTGGGAGGTGAGGCCCGATGAAACGGCCGTTTTTTTCGTCTTGGAAATCTTCGGGCTGCCCTCATAGACCACCCGGCCGCCCAGACGTCCGGCCTCGGGGCCGATGTCGATGACCCAGTCGGCCGAGCGTATGATGTCCTCATCGTGCTCCACCACGACGACGGTGTTGCCCAGGTCGCGCAGCGCCTTGAGCACGCCGATGAGGCGGTCGGTGTCGCGGCTGTGGAGGCCGATGGAGGGTTCGTCGAGGATGTAGAGCGACCCCACCAGGGCGCTGCCCAGCGAGGAGGCCAGGTTGATGCGCTGGCTTTCGCCGCCGGAGAGGCTGTTGGAGAGACGCGAGAGGGTGAGGTAGGGCAGACCCACCTCGATGAGAAAGCTGAGACGCGAGGTGATCTCCGTGAGCAGGCGGTTGGCAATCTCGCGCTCGGTGGGGGTGAGTTCCAGTTTCTGAAACCAGTCGAGCAGCGCGCTGACGGGCATATCGACCAGTTCGGTGATGGCGCGTCCGCCAATCTTCACGTAGGTGGCTTCGCGACGCAGGCGTGTGCCGCGACAGACGGGGCACACCGTCTTGCCGCGATAGCGGGCCAGCATGACGCGGTTTTGTATCTTGTACTGCGCCTGGCGCAGACTTTCGAAGAAGGCGTCGATGGACGCCAGCCCCCATTCCTTCTCCTCGGGCGTGAGTGTCCAGGAGACCTTCTCGGAGGGTTTGCCGTGCCAGAGCCAGTCCTTCTCGGCTTGGGTGAGCTGATAGTAGGGCTTGTGGACGGGAAAGCCGCGGTCGGCGTTGAGGCGCACGAACCAGTCTTTCCACTCGCCCAGCTTCTCGCCGCGCCAGCACATCACGGCGCCGTCGCAGACGGAGCGCGAGGTGTCGGGCACCACAAGGCTCTCGTCGATGCCGATGATGCGGCCGTAGCCCTCACACTCGGGGCAGGCACCCAGAGGGGAGTTGAAGGCGAAGAGCTGGTCGGAGGGCTCGATGAAACTGATGCCGTCGGCCTCGAAGCGTGTGGAGAAGCTGTGGGTGATGCCCGAAGGCATGATGCGCACCATCATCTCGCCGCCGCCCTCGTAGAAAGCCGTCTCCACCGAGTCGGTGAGGCGCGAGATGGCGTCCTTGGCGCCGGACACCGTGAGGCGATCCACCACCAGCAGGATGTCGTCGCCCTCCAGCTCGAAGCGCTGGAAGCCCTGTGCCTTGAGCGTCTCCACACTGGATTTGGGGCGGCACATCACCAGGAAACGCGTGCCCTCGCTGTATTGCGAGAGGCAGCGGATGACGTCCTCCACGCCCTGCTTCTTCACCTCCTCGCCCGATATGGGACTGAAGGTGCGGCCGATGCGGGCGTAGAGCAGGCGCAGGTATTCGTAAATCTCGGTGGTGGTGCCCACCGTGCTGCGCGGATTGCGCGAGGAGACTTTCTGCTCGATGGCGATGGCGGGCGGAATGCCGGTGATGCTGTCGCACTCGGGCTTCTGCATGCGCCCCAAGAACTGGCGCGCATAGGCCGAGAGGCTCTCCACGTAGCGGCGCTGACCCTCGGCGTAGAGGGTGTCGAAAGCCAGAGACGACTTGCCGCTGCCCGAGAGTCCCGTGATGACGACAAACTTGCCGCGTGGAATCTCTACGGTGATGTCCTTGAGGTTGTTGACCCGGGCGCCCCGGATGACGATGGCATCGCTCTCACTCATATGGCGGAATTAAAACTTCACTTTGACGGGTTTCGATTCGTTGCCCAGGCGGTCCACCGCCGTGACGCAGAAGACGGTGCGGTCGGCCACTTCGGCGGGCAACAGATAATAGGGATGCGCCGTGACGGCCACAGGGACGGCGTCCTTCACACTGACACGCTCGCCCGGAGCGAAGCGATAGACGGCGTAGCGCACGGCTTCGTCGGTCGGCCTTTTGGCTTTGGGCGCCGTCCACATGAGGGCGGGGCCGTCGCCGGTGGCGATGACGGCGGGCTTGCGCACCTTCTTCGGCGCCTTGCGGTCGATCCAGGGCATGAGGGGCTGCAGGGCCGGTGTGCTGTGGTACACGGTGCGGAGCATCGTGCCGTAGCCGCCGGGATTGTCGCAGACGGCTTTGGCGTACCACTGGCACGAGCCGTCGACGGCGGGCAGCGTGCGCTGCAGCATATATTTGGCCGGCATCTGGTGCTGGGCCGGACGCTGGCGGTCGGGGAACTTCACCGTGCGCTCCACATCCTGACCGATAAAGAGCAGGCAGGGATGCGGCGCCTGCAGGTCGCGGTGCACGGCGCTCCACCAGCGGATGAGCGTCTCGTAGTCGGCGGCCTTATGGCCGATTTCCCAATAGATTTGCGGGATGTTGTAGTCCATCCAGCCGCGCTCCATCCACAGGAGGACGTCGGCGTAGAGGTCGTCGTAGTTCTGCAGGCCGGAGGTGGCGCTGCCAATCACATTGTCGGAGCGCGTCTTCATGTTGTGGTAGATGCCGAAGGGCGACACGCCGAACTTCACCCAAGGCTTCTCCGCTTTGATTTCGCGGTTGAGGCGCTCGATGAAACGGTTGACGTGGGCGCGGCGGCGGTCACCGACGTCCTGACCCGGGCGGGCGAGCGCTTCGTAGTCGTTCATCGCCACGCCGGCAGCGGGGTAGGGGTAGAAGTAGTCGTCGATGTGGAGGCCGTCCACGTCGTAGCGCCGGACGATGTCGCGTGCAATTTGGCAGATGTAGGCTTGGTTCTCCTCATAGGCGGGGTCGAAGATGATGAGCCCGTCGTAGCGGAAGCAGCGCTCGGGGTGCTGCATGAAGTAGTGGTTGGAAGCCAGCGCGGTGGTGAACTTCGTCTTGGCGCGGAAGGGGTTGATCCATGCGTGGAGCTCCATAGCACGCTTGTGGCACTCGTCCACCATCCAGGCCAGAGGGTCCCAATAGGGCGACGGGGCCTGACCCTGCTGCCCGGTGAGGTAGCGGCTCCAGGGCTCGTAGGGGCTCTCGTAGAGCGCATCGCCTTCGGCTCTCACCTGAAACATGACGGCGTTGATGCCGCAGCGCTGCAACTCGTCGAGTTGGGAGGACAGGATGCTCTGCATGCGGTCGCGGCCCAAACCCAGCCACTGGCCGTTGACACACTGAATCCATGCACCGCGAAACTCACGCTTGGGGTTTTGGGCGGCGAGCGTGGCGGTCAGTCCCAAAAGAAGTATAAAGAGGAGAAATTTTTTCATATCGCCCGCAAAAGTAGCAAAAATATTTCAATTAACCAAAAAAAGCAGGGCTGCAGACCGCCCAAGCACGGAAAATTTTGTATCTTTGTCGCGCTAAAAAGTATTTGATAAGGTATGGAAACATTGAATAACCGATATATCGCCGTCAGCTACAAGCTCACGGCGCGTGAAGGCGAGCAGGAAGCCGTCATCGAGGAGACCAAGGAAGGCGAGCCCTTCTGCTTCGTCAGCGCCGTGGGTATGACGCTGGACGAATTCGAGCAGCAGGTGGCGGGCCGTGCCGAGGGAGAGACGTTCTCCTTCACGCTCGACCGCCCCGGCGTGAACTTCACGCTGACCTTCGACGGCAAGGTGCTGGAAAACCGTCCCGCCGGCCCCGATGAGATTCGGGAGGCCATACGCCTCGTGACCCAGGCTCAGCAGGGCGGTTGCGGAGGAGGCGGCTGCGGCGGTTGCGGCGGTTGCGGCAGCGAAGGCTCCTGCGACAGGGAGGGCTGTGAGAAGGGCGGCTGCGAAGGCGGCTGCTGCGACAGATAATTTCCAAAGCAATGAACACCTTCGGCACCATATTCAGGCTGACCACCTTCGGCGAGAGTCACGGCGAGGCCATAGGCGGCGTGATTGACGGTATGCCTGCGCGCATCGCCGTCGATACGGACTTCATCCAGGCGCAGCTCGACCGCCGGCGCCCCGGGCAGAGCAAACTGACGACCTCGCGCAAGGAGAGCGACCGCGTGGAGATACTCTCCGGCGTGTTTGAGGGAAAGACGACGGGGCAGCCCATCGGTTTCATCGTGCGCAACGAGAACCAGCACTCCGCCGACTACGACAACATGCGCGACGTGTTCCGCCCCTCGCATGCCGACTACACCTATCAGCAGAAGTGGGGCATACGCGACCACCGAGGCGGCGGGCGCAGCAGTGCGCGCGAGACCGTCAGCCGCGTGGTGGGTGGCGCCTTTGCAATGCTATATCTGAGGGAGATGGGTATCACGGTGGAGGCCTACACCTCGCAGGTGGGTTCCGTAGTGCTGGAGGGCGACTATAAAGACTACGACCTCTCCGGGAGGGAAGACAACGCCGTGCGTTGTCCCGACCCTGAGACGGCCGCCAGGATGGCCAACCTCATCCTGGAGGTGCAGCGGGAGGGCGATACCGTGGGCGGTGTGATTTCGTGTGTCGTCAGAGGACTGCCCGTCGGATTGGGCGAGCCCGCTTTCGGCAAACTGCACGCCCGTTTGGGCGCCGCCATGCTGAGCATCAACGCCGTCAAGGGTTTTGAATATGGCAGAGGCTTTGCCGGTGCGGCGGAGCGCGGCAGCGAGCAGAACGACCTCTTCGAGCCCGCCCCGGGCGGCGGCATCACCGTAGGCACCAACCGCAGCGGCGGCATACAGGGCGGCATCTCCAACGGGCAGGATGTTTTCTTCCGCGTGGCCTTCAAGCCCGTGGCCACCCTCCTGCGCGAACAGGAGACGGTGGACGTCAGGGGAGAGAAGACGGTGCTCAAAGCGCGCGGCAGGCACGACGCCTGCGTGCTGCCCAGAGCCGTTCCCGTGGTGGAGGCGATGGCCGCAATGACAATAATGGATAACGTATTACAAAACAAGATATGGCAGAACTGAGTGAACAGGAAATAGTGCGCAGGAACAACCTGCAGCAAATGCGTGAACTGGGCATCGACCCCTATCCCGCAGCGGAGTATCCCACCAACGCCTTCAGCACCGACATCAAGGCAAACTTTGAGGAGGGCAAGGAGGTGTGCATCGCCGGGCGTATGATGTCGCGCCGCGTGATGGGCAAGGCCTCCTTCATCGAACTGATGGACTCCAAGGGGCGCATCCAGGTCTATGTGACGCGCGATGCACTGGCCGACGAGAGCCAGGAGGAGGACGAGAAGAAGAACCTCTTCTACAACCGCGTCTTCAAAAAACTGCTCGACCTGGGCGACTTCATCGGCGTGAAGGGCTACGAATTCCGCACCCAGACGGGCGAAATCAGCGTGCACTGCACCGAGCTCACCGTGCTGGCCAAGAGCCTGCGTCCGTTGCCTGTGGTGAAGACCGATGCCGACGGCAAGGTCTATGACTCGTTCGACGACCCCGAGCTGCGCTTCCGTCAGCGCTATGTCGATCTCATCGTCAACGCCGGCGTGAAGGAGACCTTCCTCAAACGCACCAAGGTCATCAAGACCCTGCGCGAATGTCTCGACGAGGCCGGCTACACGGAGGTGGAGACCCCCATCCTGCAGAGCATCCCCGGCGGCGCCTCGGCCCGTCCCTTCATCACCCACCACAACACGCTCGACATCGACCTCTATTGCCGCATCGCCACCGAGCTCTATCTCAAGCGCCTCATTGTGGGCGGCTTTGAGGGCGTCTATGAAATCGGCAAGAACTTCCGCAACGAGGGTATGGACAAGAACCACAACCCGGAGTTCACCTGCATGGAGCTCTACGTGCAATACAAAGACTACAACTGGATGATGTCGTTCACCGAGAAGGTGCTGGAGCGCATCTGCGTGGCCGTCAACGGCAAGCCCGAGACGGAAATCGACGGCAAGGTGATAAGCTTCAAGGCGCCCTTCCGCCGCCTGCCTATCCTGGAGGCCATCAGGGAGAAGACCGGTTACGACCTCGAAGGGATGACGGAGGATGAGCTCCGCGAGACAGCCAAAAAGTGCGGCGTGGAAGTGGACAAGACGATGGGTCGCGGCAAACTCATCGACGAAATCTTCGGCGAGACCTGTGAGGGCACCTTCATTCAGCCCACCTTCATCACCGACTATCCCGTGGAGATGTCGCCCCTGACGAAGATGCACCGCTCGAAACCCGGACTCACGGAGCGCTTTGAGCTGATGGTCAACGGCAAGGAGCTGGCCAACGCCTACTCCGAGCTCAACGACCCCATCGACCAGGAGGAGCGCTTCAAGGAGCAGATGCGACTGGCCGACAAGGGCGACGACGAGGCGATGATCATCGATCAGGACTTCCTGCGCGCCCTGCAATACGGTATGCCGCCCACCTCGGGCATCGGCATCGGCATCGACCGTCTGGTGATGCTCATGACGGGCAAGCCCTATATTCAGGAAGTGCTCTTCTTCCCGCAGATGAAGCCGGAGGTGAAATAAAGCAGAATAGGCACAACGAAACCACAACACATACACCATAGAGACAAGAGATGATAGGTAAGATAGCAGTGTTGGGCGGCGGCTCGTGGGCCACCGCGATTGCCAAGATTCTTCTGGAGAAGAACGACCACATCTGGTGGTATCTGCGCCGCGACGACCGCATCGAGGACTTCAAGCGACTCGGCCACAATCCGGCCTATCTCACCAGCGTGCATTTCGACACCAGCCGCATCACCTTCTCCTCAGACATCAACGCCACGGTGGAGGCTTGCGACACGCTGGTGTTCGTCACGCCCTCGCCCTATCTCAAGGGTCACCTCAAGAAACTGAAGGTGCGCCTGCGCGACAAATTCCTGGTGACGGCCATCAAAGGTATCGTGCCCGACGAGAACCTGATTTGTTCGGAATATTTCCACCAAATCTACAATGTGCCCGACGAGCAGCTCGCCGTCATCGGCGGACCCTCGCACGCAGAAGAGGTGGCGCTCGGACGCCTGACCTATCTCACCGTGGGCTGTGCCGACGAGCAGAGAGCTCAGGAGTTCGCCGATGTCATCAGTTCGGACTACGTGCTGACGAAAACCTCGCAGGATGTGGTGGGCATCGAATACGGCAGCGTGCTGAAAAACGTCTATGCCATCGCCGCCGGCATCTGTCACGGACTCAAGTTCGGCGACAACTTTCAGGCGGTGCTCATCGCCAACGCTGCGCAGGAGATGAAACGCTTCCTCTCCACCGTGCACCCCATCGACCGCGACATCTTCGACAGCGTCTATGCCGGCGACCTGCTGGTGACGGGCTACTCCAATTTCTCGCGCAACCGCATCTTCGGCACGATGATTGGTGCCGGATACTCCGTGAAGTCGGCCCAACTCGAGATGGAAATGATCGCCGAAGGCTATTTCGGCACGAAGTGTATGAAGGAACTCAATCAGGGGCTGCACGTCAATATGCCCATCCTGGACGCGATGTACAACATCCTCTACGAGCACATCTCACCCAATATCGAAATCAAACTTTTAAGTGAATCATTCAGATAAAAACAAATAAAACAAAAGACTATGCTTACACTTGACCTTTCCAAGGCAACCCGCTTCCTGGGTGCCGACGCAATGAAGAAGTTTGAGGCTCCTGTGGCTGAGGCTCAAAAGGCTCTCGAAGAATGCACCTGCGAGGGTAACGATTTCTTGGGCTGGATGCACCTGCCCTCGGGCATCACCCCCGAGTTTATCGCCGAAATCAACGCTACGGCCAAGACACTCCAGCAGGAGTGCGACGCCGTCGTGGTGGCCGGCATCGGCGGCAGCTACCTCGGCGCCCGCATGGTGATTGACGCTCTGAGCAACTCCTTCGGCTGGCTGCAGGCTTCGAAATATCCCCGCATCCTCTTCGCCGGCAACAACATCGGCGAGGACTATCTGAGCGAGCTCATCGCCTACCTCAAGACCGTGCGCTTCGGCATCATCAACATCTCCAAGAGCGGCACGACCACCGAGACGGCCATCACCTTCCGTCTGCTCAAGACCATGTGTGAGCAGCAGCGCGGCAAGGATGTGGCCAAGAAGGTCATCGTGGCTGTCACCGACGCCAAGAAGGGCGCCGCACGCACGACGGCCGACAAGGAGGGCTACAAGTCGTTCGTCATCCCCGACAATGTGGGCGGACGCTTCTCCGTGCTCACCCCCGTGGGTCTGCTGCCCATCGCCGTTGCCGGCTTCGACATCACCGCTCTGGTGAAGGGCGCTCAGGATATGGAGCGCATCTGTGGCATCGACACCCCCTACAGCGAGAACCCCGCCGCACAGTATGCCGCCTGCCGCAACGCCCTCTATGCCGCCGGCAAGAAGATAGAGATTCTGGCCAACTACCAGCCCAAGCTCCACAATTTGGGCGAATGGTGGAAGCAGCTCTACGGCGAGAGCGAGGGTAAGGACGGCAAGGGTATCTTCCCCGCATCCGTTGATCTCACCACCGACCTGCACTCGATGGGTCAGTGGATTCAGGACGGCGAGCGCACCATCTTCGAGACTGTCGTTTCCGTGGCCGAGCCCAACTGCAAGCTGGAAGTGCCCTTCGACGCAGAGAACCTCGACGGCCTCAACTTCCTGGCCGGCAAGCGCATCGACCAGGTCAACAAGATGGCTGAACTCGGCACCCAACTGGCTCATGTGGATGGCGGCGTGCCCAACCTCAAGCTGACGATTGACAAGCTCGACGAGTATCACATCGGCGCCCTCATCTATTTCTTCGAGAAGGGCTGCGGCATCAGCGGCCTGCTGCTCAAGGTGAACCCCTTCAACCAGCCCGGTGTGGAGGCCTACAAGAAGAATATGTTCGCCCTCTTGGGCAAGCCCGGTTACGAGAAAGAGACCGAAGCCATCAAGGCCCGCCTGTAAATGAGCGGCAGCCATACGACAAAGAAAGAAAAGAACACTCCGCTCCGTGCCGTACTCTTCGACATGGACGGAGTGCTCTATGATTCCATGCCCCTGCACGCCGAGGCCTGGGTGCAGGCGATGCACCGCCACGGACTCTCGATGACCGAGGAACAGGTGTATATGAACGAAGGCCGCACGGGCGAAGGCACCATAGACCTCTTTACGCTCAAGCAGTGGGGCAGGGAAGCCACCGAAGAGGAGGTGGAATCCATCTACCGCACCAAGAGCGACATCTTCAACGAAATGGACGAGCCGCCCGCAATGAAGGGCGCCGACGAGGTGCTCGCCGAGGTGAAGGGGCAGGGTTTGCTGCCCGTCATCGTCACCGGCAGCGGACAGCGTTCACTCCTGGAGCGCCTCGACCGCACCTATCCCGGATATTTCTGCAGAGAGCGCATGGTGACGGCCTACGATGTCACCAGGGGCAAACCCAATCCGGAGCCCTACCTCAAGGGACTTGGGAAGGCGGGTGCGGCACTCGGAAGGGCTCATGCCCTGAAGCCGGAGGAGGCGCTCGTCGTGGAGAATGCTCCTCTCGGCGTGCAGGCCGGAAAGGCCGCCGGCATCCGCGTGATGGCAGTCAACACGGGCCCTCTGCCCGACAGTGTACTGCTCGAGGCCGGCGCCGATTGGGTGCTGCCCGATATGTCCGCTCTGGCGGAGTGGCTTAAAAACAACAAACTATGAAAAAGACCTTGAATTTTTTCCTGATGCTGACGCTGCTCTCAGTGGTGTGCGTGAGCTGTAAAAACAAACAAAACAACAGCGAGGCCTCTGTGGCTTCCGTCTCCGAGGAGGCGCCGCTGCCTACGGGCAAGACGCTGCCGCTCAACATCGACCGCAAGACGAAGGCCGACGGCCACGACTATCACTACATCATCAACCGTGAGCCTAACGACAACACGGTGGAGGACGAAGAGGGCAATGTGTTCTACGACAACGATATCTCCATTTTGGTGGAGCGCGACGGCGGACAGATGTACAGCCGCAGTTTCACGCGTGAGAACTTTCTCTCCATGCTCGACGAGGGCTTTCGCCAATACGGTATTCTCGACGGATGCCGCTTCGTGAAGATTGACAAAGGCTGTGTGATATTCTCGCTCTGCGTGTCGTATCCCGAGAGCGACCTCTTCACGCCGTTCCTGCTGACGGTGCATCCCGACGGCTCGGGCTCATTCTCGCCCGATAACACACTCGATGTGGACAACTTTGCCGACTCTGCGGCTTTGTCCAGCGGCGTTTAATCTTTACTTCTTTTAAGGAAGAAGAGCGGGGCGCTTCACGACTTGCGGCGCGGGTCGCAGGTCAATGAGATGCCGAGTTTCTTGAAAATCTTCTGATCCACTTCGCTGAGCATCACGGTGGAGTGGGCCTGAAGTCCGTTGAGTTGCGGCAGCATGGCCAATGCGCGGCGGCAGTTGACGTTTTTGGTGGAGAGCACGGAGAGCGCCACAAGCACTTCGTCGGTGTGCAGGCGGGGATTGTGTCCGCCCAGATAGTCCACCTTGGTCTTCTGGATGGGCTCGATGAAGTCCTGCGTGATGAGTTTCTCCTCATGGCTGATGCCGGCCAGATACTTTATGGCGTTGAGCAGCAGCGAGGCGCAGGTGCCCAGCAGGGGGCTGGAGCCGGCGGTGATGATGGTGCCGTCCTCCAGCTGGATGGCCGACGACTCTTCGCCGCGCTCTTCGGCGCGCTGCTTGGCGGCTACGGTGGTGGGACGGTAGTCGGTGGATATCTTGGCCTGCTTGAGCAGCAGGGCAATCTTGTTGACTTCGGCTTCGTTCATGTCGCCGCAGGCCATCTTGCCCAGGGCGGTGTAGTAGCGGCGGATGATTTCCTGCTTGGAGGCCTCCTGGCACACTTCGTCGTCGGAGATGCAGAAGCCCACCATGTTGACGCCCATATCCGTGGGACTCTTGTAGGGGCATTCGCCGTAGATGCCGTCGAAGATGGCGGTGAGCACGGGGAAAATCTCCACGTCGCGGTTGTAGTTGATGGCCATCTTGCCGTAGGCCTCCATGTGGAAGGGGTCAATCTCATTCACGTCGTTGAGATCGGCGGTGGCGGCTTCGTAAGCGATGTTGACGGGATGCTTCAGGGGGAGGTTCCACACGGGGAAGGTCTCAAACTTGGCGTAGCCGGCGTTCACGCCGCGCTTGTGCTCGTTGTAGAGCTGCGAGAGGCAGACGGCCATCTTGCCACTGCCGGGACCGGGAGCGGTGACGATGACCAGCGGCTGCGTCGTCTCAACAAAGTCGTCCTTGCCGAAGCCTTCGTCGCTGTCGATGAGGGCAACGTTGTTGGGATAGCCTTCGATGGTGTAGTGGTAATAGGCGCGGATGCCGAGGCTCTCTAGGCGCTTGCGGTAGCTTTCGGCGCTGCTCTGCCCATTGTAGTGGGTGATGACGACGGCGCTCACCCTGAAGCCTCTGTTGTGAAACTCCGTGCGCAGTCGCAGTACATCTTCATCATACGTGATGCCGAGATCCTGGCGCACCTTGTTGCGCTCGATATCTACTGCGGAGATGACGATGATGATTTCGGCCTTGTCCGAGAGCTGGGCCAGCATGCGCAGCTTGGAGTCGGGTAGAAAGCCGGGCAGGACCCGACTGGCGTGGTGGTCGTCGAAGAGTTTGCCGCCGAGTTCCAGGTAGAGTTTGCCTTTGAACTGAGCGATGCGCTCCTTGATGTGTTCGCTCTGAATGCGAATGTATTTGTCGTTGTCGAACCCGTATTTCATCTGGTCGGATAGAGGCGACTCGAACGCCCGACCCCTACGTCCCGAACGTAGTGCGCTACCAACTGCGCTACTATCCGAAAGGCTCTGTCTTTCACAAAACAAAGTACGAAAAAGTTGAGATATGCGCCCCACCTTTCCTGTGCTTTTTTTGTTTTTTTACCCCTTTTTTGAAAAAAATGTGCCAAATGTTTGGTCAATTCAAAAAAACGCCATACCTTTGCAGCGCTTTTCACGGGAAAGCATACAAAAACGCCCGGTGCCATAGCTCAGTTGGTAGAGCAAAGGACTGAAAATCCTTGTGTCCCCGGTTCGATTCCTGGTGGCACCACAAGTGGTGGTGAGAACACTCCTCTGAGAGTCTTCCTTCATGGAAACTTCGGGAGTGTTCTTTTTTTAAAATAGCGAATGCAGAGCGTCAACATAGCGGTTTTTGCCTCGGGCAGCGGTTCCAATTTTGAGAACCTGGCCCGCTATTTCAGTCATAGTGAAAAGGGCCGTGTGGTCCTTCTGGTGTGCAACAAGCCGGATGCCTACGCCTTGGAGCGTGCGTGCAATCTGGGCATCGATTCGGCGGTGGTGACGAAGGCGGAGCTGCAGCAGCCGGAGAAGGTGATGCCGCTCTTGCGCCGCTACGGGGTCGGTTTTGTCGTTCTTGCCGGCTTCCTGCCGCTTATCCCTGACTATATGATTGACGCCTTTCCGCAGCGTATGGTGAACATTCATCCCTCGCTGCTGCCGAAATACGGCGGCAAGGGTATGTGGGGTCATCATGTGCACGAGGCCGTGAAGGCTGCGGGGGAGACGGAGACGGGCATGACGGTGCATTGGGTCACGCCTCAGTGCGACGGCGGCGACATCATCGCGCAGCGTCGTGTGGCGCTCTCGCCGGAGGACACCGTTGACGACATCGCCCAAAAGGAGCACGTCCTCGAGATGGAGCATTTCCCCAAGATCATTGAGGAGCTGCTGGACGGCCTGGGTTGATTGACGCTTTCTCTTTGAGAAATCAATATGGGAAAGGGTTCAGTTCCCGATACCTTGCCTATTCCCGAAAATTTTATCTGACCGTACCTGATATTAAGATTCTGCAAACGCGTTTGCAAAATCTGCATTGGTCTCATATTCATCGCATATTGAGTATAGAAGATGAGACAATGTCTGTGGAACGAAGTTCATGAACATTTTCGAGTAAGTGAGGGCAAAACGGAGCTCGCTTCAGTTCTACCGAACGTGAGAAATGTCTGTGGAACGAAGTTCATGAACATTTTCGAGTAAGTGAGGGCAAAACGGAGCTCGCTTCAGTTCTGCCGAACATGAGAAATGTCTGTGGAACGAAGTTCATGAACATTTCACAGCTTGTGACAGATGAACACAGTGTTCTGCCCGTACATATATTTGTAGGTGATGTCGGGGACGATGCCGGTGACCAGCCGCAGCCCCATGTGCCCGTTGTCGCCTGCGGCCCTGCCCGCCGTGACGGGATCGAAGGGACGGCCCGCATCCTTGAGGGTGACGAAGATGCCGTCGGCGTTGATCTGGATGTGCACGTCGAAGGTGTGCGAGGTGATCTTGCCCTGCGCGTAGGTGGCGATGTTGGTCATCAGTTCCTCGCAGCAGAGATTGATTTTGAAGACCTCGTCGGCAGACACCCCGTTGTCTTTGAGGAAGGCGTCGATGTCGGTCAGTGTGGCATACACATCATCGGTGTCGTAGCACACGGAGCGGTCGAAGGTCGGTCCGCCGGTGTCCCGGGGTATCATCGTGAGAGGCGAGATGTGCGCCTTGATAAGACGGCTGCGCACGGTGGTGAAGCCCACCTGGAAGAGCAGCACCAGTACACAGGCCAAGACGAAGCCCCACCACAGCTCCACGCCCTCCAATCTGGCCACGCTCCACACGCCGACGACGAGCATCACCGTCTGCGCCACGGCGGTGACCACGCTGGCCTTCTCGTGGCCCATGATCTGGTAGGTGCTGAGGAGTATCTGCGTGATGGCAAACGGGATGAGCATCAGGGCGAAGATGCGGAGCACGCGGTCAAGTTCCAGGGAGAGCGCGCTGCCCGGCTCCACGCCGAAGAAACGCCCCACAACGCCCGGCACATACATGACGAAGATGACCAGCGCCACCAGCACGGCAATGATGATGAGCGCCTGCCTGACGAGGATCTCGAGACCGCGCAGGTCGCGCTCGCCGACGAGCACGCCGCCGACGGCAAACATCGACTCTATGACGCCGTCGATGAACACATACGACAGCAGCAGCATCTGCAGACAGACGGACCAGATGAAGAGGCCGTCGCTGCCCAGATAGCGCAGCACGATGTCGTTGATGAGCATGATGGTGACGGCCATGAGCGAGTTGCTCAGGGTGACGGGAGCGCCCTCGCGGACGTTCTCCCTGAAGATGGCCGCAAAGCTCCTGCCGGGCCACTTGAAGCGGTAGGAACTTTCGGGCCGGCGCAGCCAGGCGCCCAGGATGACGATGTTGACGGCAAACATGGACAGCGAACCCAGAGCGGCGCCGTTCACTCCCATACCTAGCGCCGAGATGGCCACGAAATCCACCAAGATGTTGACCGCAGCGCCCGACACCACGGCAACGGTGACCATGCGCGGCCGTCCGTCGGTCGCCACAAAGAGACTCAGGCCGTAGGACATCATCTGCAGCCAGGCGCCCATGGCGTAGGTATGGATATAGTCGTAGGCCATGCCGTTGAGACGGGGCTCGTCGGACATCAGGTCCACAATCTCACGGCTGAACAGGCTGATGCCCAGCGCCACCGCCACGCCGAGCGTCATCACGGTGATGACGGTGGCGGTGAAGGTGCGTGCCGCCTTGTCCGTGTCGTGACGGCCGATGGCCTGTGCGCAGACGGCATTGGCGCCGAAGCAGATGAGAAACGCCATGCAGTTGAGCACCTCGACAAGGGGCAGCACCAGATTGATGGCCGACACGGCGTCGGTGCCCACCATGTGGCCCACTATCATCGAGTCTGCGGTGTGGGCCAACTGCGACGCGGCTGCCGTGAGCACGGCCGCCATCACGAATGTCCTCAATGCCTTGGAGACTATATAGGAGTTTCTTCTCAGTGCCTTCATTTCTTTTGATTCATCCGTTACTTGTTACTGCTTCAAAAAAAAGAAGGTTGTCTCGCGACAACCAATCTTTTTACTAACCTTAAATCTAATACCATGAAAAACACGGTGCAAAGGTACGGCTTTTTTTCAAACG
>CADAVI010000052.1 GCA_902791295.1 uncultured Bacteroidales bacterium
CTCTTGGGCCTTCTGGAATGGCGGCGTGGCTGTCAGCAACTACAACACGCCCGTGGCCGACGGTGGCTTCTCAACGCAGTTGGGCATCCCCGGCGGCAAAGGTCACGACGGTTCGGCCAACTTTGCCATTGCCTTCGGCTTCAACGACCCCTTCGGCATGGGCGACACCCGCCCCATACTCTCCTTTGGCGATGGCCGGGAGCGTGTCATCAACGACATGTATGTCACCAACACGGCCTACTTCCGCAACGCCCTGCTCAACGGCGTTAACACCAACGCTGCTACGGATGCCACCTTTATCGACCTCGTGGCCGAGGGCTTCAACGCTGAGGGCGAATCTACGGGCAAGGTGCGCCTGCGCCTGATTGACGGCAAGGACGACATCCTCACCGACTGGACGCCCTTCCGCCTGTCGCGTCTGGGCAAGGTGGCCAGTCTCAAGTTGGACTACGAGTTCAGTATGGACCAAGTGAGCACCTACGGTTACAGCGCTCCCGGCTATGTGGCTTTGGACGACATTTCTGTGCGTATTCCTTCCGGCGAACTCAGTGTGCTTGCGCTCCGTGTGCAGCAGCCTGCCGGGGAGGCTGCTCAGGGCATCTACGACCTCAACGGCCGTCGCCTCCGTCAGTTGCGCCGCGGTGCCGTCAACATTGTCAACGGCAAGAAGGTCTTCGTGCCTTAACCGTCAAATGAAATAAAGTTATGACGTTGTTTTTAAAGATTAAATACTTTCTGCAAAAAGTCGTGCTGTCGTTGGCCTGCGACGGGTCGTCGGCAGCACGCACCCCTTGGGTGCCGGCCCTTGTGGCGGCACTCTTCTTGCTCTCCTGCACGGGGAGCAAGACCTCTACGGCAGACGAAGCGGGCGACACCATACCCCTCCGTCATGCACGCAACATCATTATGGTGCAATACGCCGACCGCATCGGCGTCACGATTCTCGACCCCTGGCACGACGGTGTGGCCCTGCAGCACATCGACATCCGTAAGCCCCTGCGGAAAGCCGCCGTCTTCACTGCCGTGCATTGCGGCCTCTTGGGTGAACTCGGCGTGAAGGATGCCGTGGCCGGGGTGTGCGAATTGGACTATGTCAACCTGCCTTGGGTGCATGAGGGTGTGCGCGCCGGACGCATCGCCGACCTCGGCAGCGGCCTTTCGCCCAACCTGGAGCGCATCATGGAGCTCGAACCCGACGCCCTGATGCCCACGCCTTTTGAGGACAACGGCGGCTACGGCAAGATGGAGCGCATGGGCATTCCCATCATCCAGTGTGCCGACTATATGGAGCGCTCGCCTCTGGCGCGTGCCGAGTGGATACGCTTCTACGGGCGCCTCTTTGGCGTAGGGGAGCGGGCCGACAGCATTTTCGACGCCGTGGAGCGCGACTATACGGCGCTGTGCGACACGGTGCGCCGGCTGCCCGCCGGGCGCAAGCCCAAACTCCTGGTGGAGATGCCCGTCAGCGGCCATTGGTACGTGGCCGGCGGCGAGAGCACGATGGGGCTGCTCTATCGTGATGCGGGCTTCGACTATCTCTTCTCCGACGTCCCCGGTGCGGGCTCCACGGCTTTGGGCATCGAGCGTGTGGCGGAGAAGGCGCTCACCACCACCGACGACGACCTCTGGCTCGTGAAGCGCGGCGATATGATTAGCAAGGAAGACATCTTCCAGGATGTCCCGCTGCTTCGCGGCACCCGGGCCCGTCTCTATATCTGCAACACGCTTACGAGCGGTTTCTTCGAAGAGGTACCCTTCCATCCGGAGCGTCTCCTGCGCTGCCTCATCAGCCTGGCGCACCCCGAGCTGCATCTCGGCGGCAAGGCCTACTTCGTCGCCCCTCGATAACCTTAACAATAAGAATGACATTATATATACTCAACAATGATGAAACACAAAACATTTAAGCGACATTTGTGGCTATTGCTTCTCGTGTGGCTCATCCCTATGGTGGCATGGGCAGATCGCGAGATCAATCAGTTGCAATTCGGTAAGCAGACCATCCTGGTTGCTTCAGACGAGGTGATTACGTTTTATGAACCTTGGGGTACGGAAGACATTGATGACCAGAATGCTTACAATGCCCAGTCTTTGACGGTATTTAAGCCGGCAGAGGCAGGCAAGTCGGTGCAAATCAGTTTTGAAAAGATTGATTTGGATCAGTACAGCAACTCGTATTATCTGTACCTGAATCTGTATGACGGTGTTGCCGATGCAGACGATTCCTTTGTCTGGCCATCGTCCACAAGTGCAATTACAGGTTCATCCAGTCTCGCCGGCATGTCCGGAACGCTCATTGCCGAGAAAATCAACAACGACAACAAACCATCACTCCCTGCCGTTTACACGTCAGGTACCGGTGACGGAGCGTTGTCTGTAGGATTCATGCACCGCAATTCCAACGAGTGTGAGGGATGGGTGGCGAAAGTCAAGGTCGTCACTCTTGAGAACATGGCCGTCACGGGTGCAGGCAGTAACTACGATGGTATTGGCGGTCAGCTTACTACGAAGCAGAACGTGGCTTTGGCCAATGCGTTCGTGACAGCCACCGGGGTGATGAATCCCGACCGCGTGACCGCCATCTGCTTCACCATGACAAAGAATGAGGGCGTGGTTGACCCCACAGCCCTGAAACTCTTCAAGGGCGATACACAGGTTGCCGCCACCGTAGAGAGCGATGGTGACAACTATAAGTTCGTGCTGAACGAAGCGCCCTCTGACGGCACAACAACCTTCACCGTGAAGGGCGACTTCCTCGGCACGGCAGCCACAGGTGCCAAGGTCCAGGTTGACATTACCAAGGTGACGACAGTGGCCCAGCCTGACGGCATCACTCCCTTTACGGCAGGCACGGCTGTTGAGATAGAGAATCCTGCCCTGGTCTTCATGTCTGCCACGCCGCAGACCGTGACCGTGGACGAGACGCCCCTGACATTCTTCGATGAGGGCGGCAAGGATGGCGGCATCGTCTCGAAGACCAATGGTCAGGTGACCTTCCTCTCTGGCGTAGCCGGAAAGAAGGTGATGGTTGATTTCACCGTAAACAAGATTTGGCATGGTACGCTCTATAATCAGGAGCTTCGCATTTATTCCGGACAGGAGGTCAAGGCAGAGAACCTGATTAAAACTCTTCAGCAGGGTGAGACGGGACTTATCCGCTCCACTGTAGATGACGGCTCGCTGACGGTGGTTCTGTACAGCGATGCCAGCAATGAGATTGCTGCCGACGGCTTCGAGGCCACCGTCAGCCTCTTCACCCCTCAGCCCATGGACTTCAACGGCCTGGATGTGGCCGCAGCCTCTGCTGAGACACTTTGCGCAGGTGATGCCGGGCAGGAAATGCTCAACATCACTGTGAAGGCACAGAACACCGAGCCTGCCATGCAGGTGACGAAGATGGCATTCTCAGCAGGTGAGAACTACGCCCTTGTCTCCAAGGCATCCCTCTTCTTCGGCTCAGCGAAGGTGGGCGAGACCGCTGTTACAGCTGCCGACTTCGAGATTGCACTCACCGCTCCGCAGGAACTTGTCGAGGGCGACAACGTGTTCACCCTGAAATACGACATCAGTGATGAGGCCCTGAACGATCAGACCGTCTCTGCTCAGGCCGTGGGCGTAACGGCACTTGTGAACAATGCCGGGAAGACCGAAGCCGTAGGCGAAGAAGCTGTTGCAGCTACCCGCACGGTGAAGAACATCGTTATCTCACATGCCGACCAAGGCACCGTCACCAAGAGCGTCAACGGCGCCTTTGTCTTCGAGACTAAGCCCAGAAGTGAATATACCGAAAACTACGAGACGGGCAGTGACGACCGCATCAACATCTTCGTGCCGAAGCATGAGGGTATGGTTTGCCAGGCAGACTTTGCTTCGTTTGCCGTGTATTATAACAGTTACAACGCCTCGTCAAGCGCTAAGTTCAGAATTTACAACGGACAGGGCACCTCTGGTGACGTGCTGTGGGAGCCTGCGACGAGCGACGACTACAAGAACGGTCCTTCCACCGTCATCCGTTCTACTGCAGCTGACGGTGCACTGACCGTATTCTTCAACCCCAACAACACCTACAGCTCGGCCGCCGGTTGGAAGGCTACCATCTCTGAGTACCTGTCGAAGGACATGGCAGTGGCAGCTGTTGAGGCTGTTCAGACGACCGTAGCCGATGCCTCTGTCGGTGCAGCAGATCAGGAACTGCTCTCTGTCAACGTGAAGGCTGAGGGCAATCTGAACGTGCTCTCTATGAGCGGCATGAAGCTGAACCTGAAGGGTACAGAGGGTAACGTCACCAAGGTCAGTGTATGGAAAGATGATGTAAAGGTCGGTGAGGCTGCTGCCGCTGCTGAGGTGGAGGTGGCCTTCAGCGAGGCTGTTGAACTGACTGAGGGCGACAACCTCTTCATCGTGAAGGCCGACATCAGCGGCGATGCCGAGGAGAACGCCACCGTTGATGCCGCCGTTCTCAGCGTCAAGGTTGCCGGAGAGGATGTTGCGGCAACTGCCGGCGATCCCGAGGGTGCCCGCACGCTGAAGAATCAGGTGCTGATGACAGCAGGCAACCACGGCACATTCAATCTCGCACTCGGTCAGAAGGTGAATGTATATGACGACGGCGGTGCCGAAGGAGACGGTGCAGACGGCGTGGAGGCAACCCTCACACTCGCTCCTGCTGGCGAGGCCGAAAGTATCAAACTCACTAATCTCGGTATCTCATTTGCTTACACCGCCCACCTTTATATCTACGAAGGCACGGAGGTGGACAATGACAAACTGTTGATGGATCTTACCGGTTCGTCGGCCAAGTTCGATTCGTTTGTGGTGGACGGTCCGGTTACCGTCAAATACGTCGGCAGCGGCAGTTACACCAAGCCCAACTTCGGTATGGTTGCCGAGGGCTACAAGAAGAGTGACGTCGTTGTGACTTCTGTCACCACGGAAGACCTGAGCGTGAGCGAAGTGCTCAAGGGGCAGGCCGATGTTAGGATGCTCAGGATAATGGTGGAGGCCAAGGGCGAACTGACCCCTGCCGAAGTGACCTCGTTCAACATCAGCGGTATTGACGGCGATGCTGTGGAGGCTTACCATATCTATCAGACGGGCACGACGACAACATTCTCGGCCAACGAGGAGTTCAACGGTTCCTACAGCATCACCAACGGCGGCACCTATTATTTCTGGCTCACCTACGACATGAAGTCGGATGCCGCAGTCGGTGCGACGGCTACGGCAACCCTGAACGGCGTCGTGGTCAGTGGCGAGACCGTTGACGTGACCGATCCTGCTGCTGCCACTGTTACCGTTGCCAGCGGCAAGAGCGGTGTTTACACGGTAGGAGAGGGTGGCGACTACGCCACCATTCAGGCTGCCATCGATGACTTCGGCGCTCTGGGCATGGAAGGCCCCGTGGTGCTCAAGATCAAGGCCGGCGAATACAACGAAAAGGTGCGCGTGCCGTATATCAAGGGCATGGGTGCCACCAACACGCTCACCATCGAAAGTGAGAGTGGTGAACGCGATGTGAAGATTTATCACAACAGCTACACCACCGGCGGCTACAGTGACGACCAGCACAAAAAGGACTATGGCGTGGTCACCCTTTACGAGGCCAGCTACGTCACCCTGCGCAACCTTGAGATTTGCACCACCGACAAGGCTTATAAGGCCGTGGTGATGGTCAAGGACGAGAGCCGTCATGTCACGGTTGACAACTGCTATCTGCATGCACCTGTCTGCACTGCTTCCAGTGGTGAAGACGTCTGTCTCGTGGGGCACACCATCATCGACGAGGAGAACCGCAACAATGACTACCTCACCGTGAAGAACTGTCTCTTGGAAGGCGGCAAGATGGGTGTCTCAATGGGTGGCACCAGCTATTTGGCCCTGCCCAAGGAAGTGGGCGGCGTCATTGAGGGCAACACCTTCAAGAACAATGGCGGAAAGGCCATCTACGTGATGGACGAACTGGGCGTGAAGATTAAGAACAACACCGTCAACGTCGAGGCCGGCGTGGCAACCAAAATCAGCGTCGGCATTCTCGACATGCAGTTGCGTGACGAGTACAGCGAGGCCACCGAGATTACGGGCAACATCTTCAACGTGGCTCCCGTAGCCTACTGCGCCGTGATGAACCTGCGTCAGTTGGAAGGCACTGCAGAGGCCCCGGTGCTCATTGCCAACAATGTGATTAACCTCACCTCGCTGAACGCTTCCTACAGCGCCCTGAAGTTCAATGGCAATAAGATGAAGCACGTGAACGTGGCTCACAACACCATCCGCATGACGGGCGATGCCGGCGGTGCCGCCTTCTGGGCATCATCCACACTGGCCGATGGCTACGGCAACGTGGACGTGGTGAACAACATCATCCAGAACGAGACCCCGGGCTATGCCGTGAACCTCTACAACGACGGCAACCTCGGCACTGACAAGTACAACTTCCGGAACAATATCATCTCTACTGCCGGCGAGACCTTCTTCCGCGCAGCCTCTTCCACAACCGGGGACTTCGCTGCCTTCGTGGAGAAGACGGGTGCGACAGGTTGTATCAACAAGCAGGCACAGTTCGTCAGCAATGAGGTGCTGGAGCCCGCTTCGACCCTCGATGGCGACCTGCTCACCGCTCAAAAGTTGGGCTATGTCACGGCCGATGTGCAGGGAACGGCTCGTCCGGAGGAGAACATCTCCATCGGTGCCTACGAGTATGACCCAGACCTGACCCGCGTGCCTGTTGTGGCCGAGGGCTATCCCAAGGCTCAGGCCACTTCGTTTGAGGAGGCTCAGGTGGCAGTCAAGGCCGACATGAACGGCAAGTCATACGTGATGGTTCTCGCAGCAGATGCCGATGCGCCCGATGCTGAGGCTCTGAAGGCCAGCGGCTTCACCATGACGCTGACCAAGGACACCGAGGCCACACTGACGGTAGGTTCGCTCGCTGCGGAGACCGGCTACAAGGCATATGTACTTGTAGAGAGCACCCGCGGCAACAGCACCGAGGTGCTGGCTACCGAGACCTTTACCACCCCGATGGAGCCCATTGAACTGATGATTGCCTGCACCGAGCCTGAGACCACCGTGGCTTCCGGCACAGAGACGGCTCTGAAGGTGATGGTGGCTCAGGGACGCGCCCCCTACACCGTGACCTGGACGGACAGCAAGCATCAGGTGGTGGGCGAGCCTGTGGAGACCTCTGTTGAGGGTGACGAGATAGTGTTGAACATCACTCCCGTGCAGTCGGGCGACTACTACGTCACCGTCAAGGATGCCCAGCAGTTTGTCGCTGCCGACACCTGCCGCATCATCGTGACCGGCGAGCCGCTGGTGGCTGACTTTGAGAACCTTTATTTGACGGAGAACAGCTATTGGCGCGGTCCAGACACGAAGGGCACCATCGAGGAAGGTCTCTATGGTGACAACCAATATCAGGGGTCGTTCCTCAGCGGTGGCTTTAAGTTCAGCAACAACTACAGCATCGACTGGGGTTCATGGTCGGGCTTCGGCTATTCCAACCGCACAGAGACCGATGGAGACAACATCATGAAGGATCAGTGGAATGCCTGCACGGGCAAGGGTCAAGGTGATTCTGAGAACTATGCCGTATTCTTCGAGGACAGCTTTGCCCCGATGACCGTCAGCGTGGTTAGCAACCCCGAGGGCGAGCAGCTCAACGGCTTCTACATCACCAATGCTGCCGTGGCCGTCAATGCCTTCGTCAACGGCGACGGCATGACTGCGGGTGAATTCACCACGGGCGACTACTTCAAGCTTACCATTACTGCCGACAACGGCAATGCCCTTGACTACTATCTGGCAGACTATACGTCAGAAAACGAGGCAGACCACTACTATGTGAACGATTGGCAGTGGGTGGATTTGAGCCGTCTTGGTGTGGTGAAGGAACTTAGTTTCTCGATGGAGAGCTCGCGCAAGAATGCCTGGGGCTACACCACGCCGCTCTACTTCTGCATGGACGACTTCAACAGTCAGCGTCCCGAGAATTCCTACACATTGAATATGGCGGATGAGTCGAAGAGCGTTGCTGAGGCCTTCGACTTGGCTTCTGAAGGCTCGGTGGTCTATGCCTTTGCCGATGTCTTGGACGATGAGCTGAAGGGCATTGTGTCTTTGAACGACGATGTCCTGAAGGTGAACACCAAGGAAGCCCTGGAGTTCGATGTCGTCGTGAAGGCTACTCAGTGCGGCAAGACGCAGTATGTCAAGCTGCATGTGGTGAAGTCTGACACCACCGGCATCACCGACCTGGAAGCAACAGAATCGGGCGACAGCAAGACATACTACAACCTCAGCGGTCAGAAGGTGGAGAAACCCGTGAAGGGCGGTCTCTACATCGTTAACGGTCGCAAAGTGTTTGTGAAGTAAGACAATCTGATTCCTGAAAAGCACAATGCATTCGGGGGCTCTCATGTTTGAGGGCTCCCGATATTTTTTCTAACTTATCTTTTGAAAAATATAAGTTATCTTTTGGATTCTGTATATTAACTTGAAAAAATCTTGTTTGGGGCCCGGAAAACAGCCCCTTTTACTGAACATATGTTCTCCTGCTCACGGACCTATGTTCATAGGGGGTGTGCACCTATGTTCTCGGGCTCATGAACATAGGTTCGTTTTTTGGGGGGCCTTTTTTGCCTACGTTATATTGTCTTATTTAAAAGAGGGTCAGAGGGGCAGTCAGAGGGCATAATATTTGGTCAGGAAGTAGGTCCTCTTCCAGTCAACAATCTTTCTCTGCTCCTCCTTTTCCGGATGTATGTCAAACTCGTCGAATATCATCACCCGCTTGTCTTTCAGGTCGTAAAGCGGCCACTCCTTGGCCTTGCCGTCGGGGGAGATGCCGTCGGTGAGCGACGGGTTGCCGGTCTTCGCAAACTGCACCCACATCCTGCGCATGGTCTTGCAGAAAGTCTCGTCGAAGGCGCGCCCCGTGTCGGCGGAAAACTCCGGATGGTTGAACACTGCAGCCAACTCGATGGCGTGTCCGCATTTTATAACGGGGTCGGGAGACTCCGGCGTGAAATAATAGGTGTAGCACTTGCCGCCCGCCTTAGTCTGCTCCTCCGACAGTCGGACGATGGGCACATTAAACCAACTCTGGCTTAGCAGGCTGGCGAACGGTTGGAAGTAGTCGCCCTTCACATCCTTCATATAACTCTCGACCAGTGCTTTCTCATCTGCCGGCATCCGGGCAAACTTTCCCTTCTTGCGGCCTTCCGCAAAATTGTCCCAGCCTTCCTGTCCGAAGCTGGACACGAAGAAGTTCATCTCATCCTTGTTGCATCCCACCAGGATACTTATGTCTTTTGCCGCGCCGTTGGCGTATGCCGCGAATGTGTCGGCAGGCAGAATCCTTCCGTCTCTTTCCGGGAATTGGTGCAGGAAGTTCACTGCCGAGGCTTCCAGCATTTTGTCGGCATCAATCTTCAGGAGGTCGCCGACAGTCTTGCAACCGAGGACTTCCTGCAGTTTCCCAGTGCATTCGACAGCTTCTTCCGGTGTTCTCGTCAGGTTGACGGAACCGCTCTCGGCAATGAGTCGCTTGAAATACCGTTGTGAACCTTCAATCAGCGGAAGCAGCGTGCAACTTCCGGCTCCTGCGGATTCACCGAAGACGGTCACGTTGTCGGGGTCGCCGCCGAAGCCGGCGATGTTCTCATGCACCCATTTCAGTGCCTTGACCTGGTCCAGGAGGCCCAGGTTCTGCGAGTCGGGATAGTCTTTTCCGTCCGGCAGGTGGGAAAGATGCAGGAAGCCGAAGACGCCCAGCCTGTAGCCAATGGTGACGACGATGACGTCCGGATTCTCTTTGATGAAATTATTGCAGTCAAACATCGGGTCGATGGTGCCGCCCGCCTCAAAGGCACCGCCGTGAATCCACACCATGACAGGCTTCTGCTTGTCTGATGTGTCCTCAGACTTGAATACATTCAGATACAGGCAACGCTCATCAAAATAATACATCGAGCCGACCTCAAGGTTCTCGTTGCCGTAGGCACTCTTTGCATTGTAGTATGCCTCGTACACCCCATCGTCGGGAACAGCGTCCACAGGTGCTTTCCAGCGCAGTGCCCCAATGGGCTGCCTGCCGACATAGGGGATGCCCCTGAAAGTGACGATGTCCTCCTTCTTCCTGCCGACGAAGGTTCCGTTGATACACTTGACGGCAAGCGACCGGTCGTAATTGCCGTCAGTGATTTGTCTGTTTTCACCGCCGTACATGGTGTGCAACGCTTCTCTGATTTCGTTGATGTCCATAGTATTGTGTTATTCGGTTTATTTTTTTGTTCCGCTTGATACCCTTACTGCAGCGAATAGCCCGTGCCCAAAGCCATGCCGGGGGCGGAGAGGATGGTCAGTGCCGAGGAGACGGAGAGAGGCGTGGTGAAGCGCAGATAGGCCGTGGAGCCGCTGTAGAGTGTGTAGGTCTGGCCGGCGACGAAGCTCTGCTGTCCCGTGCTGATGTAGTAGCCCTGTGTGGTGGCGGAGGAGAGGCTGCCGCCGCCGCTCTGGCTACCGCCGAGGCAGACGAGTGTGCCGCCCGTCACGGTGATGTTGGAGACGTTGTCGCAGTCGATGCCCTCCTCGGGGCTGCCGGCGGAGGAGATGCCCATGAGCGTGCCGCCCCCGACGGTCACGGCGCCTGCGCGTCCGTAGTTGCTGTCGATGGCGTCGTTGCCCGTGGCGTAGGCCTTGAGCGTGCCGCCCGTCACCTGTATCATGCCCGTGGCGTTGACGGCGTCGTCCTGCTTGGCGTAGGAGAGCACGTCGCCGCCGCTGACGAGGATGGCCGCGTCGCTGCCCGAATATTTGCTCTCGATGCCTTCACCGCTGCTGCCGTCGCAGCGCACTCTGAGCGTGCCGCCCGTCACCCGGATGCGTGCGCCGGCTTTGACGCCCTTGGGCGCATTGCCCGAGGATGAGGCGGTGGCGCGTGTCCCCCACATGCCGGGACGCATGCCGCCGCCGGGCATGCCGCCCCCGCCGCCCGAGGAGGCGTCGCCGCTGCCCGTGGTAATCACCGTGGTGCGGCCGCCTGAGATAATCACGTCGGTCTCGCTCTGGATGCCCTTGCCGTCGGCAGAGGCCGTGCCCAGGTTGACCACGCCGCCCATGATGAGCACGCTGTCGGCTTTGAGGGCGTTGGAGGCCGTGGACGCGGCGGCCACGGTGAGATGTGTGGTGGGACGGATGCGCACATACTGGTCGGAGACGAGCCCGTTCTTGCCCACGGCATTGATGTTGATTTTGCCGCCTCCCGAAACAACGATTTGCCCCTCGGAGAAGATGACGCCCTTCTCGTCCTCGTATTCGCCCGTGGCGTTGCCCAGCTCATCGCAGACGGGCACGGCGGCGGTGTAGGAGCTGCCGTCCTGCAGCGTGTTCTGCGTGCCGTCGGCCACGACGAGATACATGCGCTTCTTCGTCTGCGAATTGATGGCGGCGCCCGTGGGGTTGGTCAGCGTGAGGCCGTTGAGCGTCACCTGGAACTTCTTCTCGCTATACACCTTGAAGCTGCCGTCGCTGCAGGTGCCGCTCAGGATATACTGTGCCTTCTTCGCGGCCTTCACCGTGACGTCGGCGCCGGAGTTCGTGATGACGATGTCGCCGTCGTCGTTGCTTTGGGTGCAGGTGACGGAACTGCCGTCCCAGACGATGTTGACGACGTTCTTGAACTCGCCGGCGTTCTCCACGTAGTCTTCGTAGAGGTCGGCGTCCGCGGCCTCGTCGGTATAGACGGCGTCGGTCTCTTCAAGGTCGCTCTCGTCAAATTCGACGGAGAGGGCGGAGGAGGCCGTGCCGCCGTCCGTCAAGGTCACGCCGCCGCTCAGGGCGTTGGCATCAATGTCGGATTCGTCGCCGTTTGAGCAGGACAGCAGGGCCAGAGGGAGCAGGGCGGTGAGCAGGCAGGTTTTGTAAGTCATATCGGTTGCCTGTTTGAATGTTTCTTTGACAAAAATACGCAGTTGCGGGGCGATTTATTGTATCAAAGTTGCCTGAAATTTTTGCAAATCGACCGATGACGGGCTGTTTTCAGTACAATTAAGAGTCTTTTTTGTTTTCTTTACAGAAGCGGCCTCCGGGTTTCGCTGTTTATCGTTGTCCGATTATTGAACAAATTCCTTTTCTCCGTTGTGGATATAGAGACCCTTGCGAGTTGGCTTGTTGCAGTATCTGCGACCGGAGAGGTCGTACCACACGTCATCATCCGTCGAACCGTTAACCGTGAACCCAGAACCATTAACCTCTTCGATGCCTTCGGGATTGTCGCTCCCGTGGTAGAAGAGACGGAAGTGGCGGACGACGGTCCAGTCATCGCTCACGCCGGTCTCTTTGTAGAGCCCGATGTGGAGCACGCCGTCCGTGCCCTGCCAATTGTCCACGGTGAGGCTGTTGACGGTCTCGGAGGGCAGGTAGCGGTTGCGAACGGTGAAGGCGGCGCCGGCGGCTTCCTGGTCTACGGGGACATACTTGCCCTTGATATAGGCATACCATTCTCCGGCCGACGATACGCGGTTGGCGCCTAACGATATCGGAGCAACGGGAAGTACCTTGTCGCCGATGAACAACCGGGCGTTCACCTCGGTGACGTCGCTGTTCTCCTTGGGGCCGTTACGGTAAAAGGCCTGTGTCTCCAGACGGTAACATCCGGAGGGCATGCCGGGCAGTGCCTGCTGCAATCGGAAAGTGCAGTCGCGCAACTCCAGACAACCATAGGCCACCGAGCCGGCATAGTCGGCTTTGTCTGTGACGAGTGCCCAGTCTGCGATGCCGTTGCTGAAGTCCGCATTGGTGAGCAGGTGTGTGATGTCGGCAAAACCCGTGCGGAGTTGTCGGGCGTCGGCGGTCAGGTAGCCGTTGGTGAAGGCCTGCACGTGGGTGATGGCGGCGGTAATCTCCTTGTCTGCGTGCTTGCCGCCGAGCCAGTCGGCTGTGGCTTCTTCGAAGGCCTGGTTGTAGGCGGCTTCAGCTTCGGTGTCGTCTTGCGGATGGTCGGTGACGAGACGTTGTGAGCGCTCCAGGGCTTCACCCAGTTGCTTGTAGACCTCCACGGAGGGACGTACGGCGTCGCAGGCTGAGGCCAGCACACTGAGGGCGGCGTCGATTTCGGCGGCACTGCCGCTTGCCATCACAGCACGCGTCTGATCCATACTGTGCTGCAGCGAGGCGCGCACCTCCTTGTTCATAGGCTGCATCAATAAGTCCATCGCCTCGGTGAATCCGGCATAGCCGAGCCCCCGGATGTCGGCGGCGTCCAGCACCTTGTTGTAGAGGCGCACGTCTGACATCGAGCCCTTCAGCAGGGCGTCGG
>CADAVI010000053.1 GCA_902791295.1 uncultured Bacteroidales bacterium
TACTACGTGCATGCTGTACCAGAAGAGTTTCGTGAAACTGAACACGAAACAAGCTATTGCTATGGCCAGGATGAACCCGAAGGCAGTGCTGGTAGGGGATAATCCAAGGCTGATAGACGAATGGCAGAAGGCTCCGGACATCTGGAATCAGGTTAAGGATGACCTGGACTTCAACTATGAGTTTGGGAAATACATTCTGACAGGTAGCAGTACGCCGGCTGATAAGACTGAAGTGCATCATAGTGGTGCGGGAAGAATTGCCCCGTTGGCCATGCGCCCAATGACACTCTGGGAGTCGAAGGAGTCGAAGGGTACAGTTTCCTTGAAGGACTTGTTTGATGGTGGACAGAATTTCCCTTGGGATATGAATGAGGACTTTACACTGGATGATGTGGCATTCCTGTTGTGCAGGGGCGGTTGGCCCATTTCCGTGTTGGCTCAGAGGGAGATTGCTCTGGAGGTTACTAAGAACTACTATAGCGGGTTGTTTGTGTTTGAGGACAGCGAGAATGAGCGTTTTAGGAACAAGAAACCGGAAGTGCTGAGGATGATCCTGAGGAGTTATGCAAGGAATATTTCATCAGAGGCTGCTGTATCAACCATCATCAGTGATATCCGCCAGAGTAATGAGCGGACAATGGATACAAAGACCTATGATGACTATATGGAGGCGCTGAAGGACCTGAAGACTTCTATCAGGAGTACCCCGACGAGGCATTTTGTGGATACTTCTATTGCTTGTAGAAGCTTGGGTGTGAGTCCAGGTGATTTGATGAATGACTTAGAGAGTTTTGGGCTGTTCTTTGAGGATTTTGCCGTGAGAGACCTGAGGGTTTATGCTGACAGGCTGGGCGGAGTAGTGAAGCACTACAGGGACAATGCTGGTCTGGAATGCGACGCAGTGGTGCATCTGGAAGATGGCCGCTGGGGTGGTATTGAGATCAAACTGGGCGGCGATGACCTGATAAATGATGGCGCAGAGTCGCTGAAGAAGTTGCGAGATAAGATAGTGGAGAAGAGTGACGAGAAGGCTCCTTCGTTCCTACTGGTGCTGACCGCCGTTGGTGGGGCATACAAGCGAGAGGACGGGGTGTTCGTGGCTCCGATTAATTTGTTGAGGCCGTAAGGATGAATTAAGAGCTACGGGTCTGAGGGGTGAAGTCTGAGGGCTGAGGGCCTGTCGCCTACGGAGCGGGAGTATGACTGTGCCACGGAGAACCACAAGTGCAGAATCGTACTGATCAAGCGGGCGGAAGCCGGAATTTAGGCAGGATGAGGACTTTATGGTGGTGATGTGGAGGAAGGATGTGGCTGGAACGGAAGACGGGGTAGCAAGTAACCAAGTAAGTAACCAAGTAAGTAACCAAGTAAATAACCAAGTAGAGGATATTAGGTTGAAGCTAACATCGACTCAAAATCGTATTATTACATTCTGTACGTCACCACGTTCAGCACAGGAAATTATGGATGAAATTGGTGTTACGAACCAATATAACAATAGACAAAGACACATTGTCTCATTAGTAGAGATGGGGGTGTTGGCTATGACACAGCCAGACTCGCCCAAGAGTCCGACGCAGAAGTATTACCTGACGGAGATGGGGAAGGCTTTGCTGAATAATAAATAATCTTCTGTCAAATGTCGGATTAAATGGCACATTAAATGGCACGGACCAATCAGTATGGATCAAGAGACACGTTGGTTGACAAGGTATCATGAAGTTAAAACCTTCATTGAAGAGTATCATTAAGGTGAATATGAATGACAGTTGGCTGAACACGGAGCATATCAATAGAAGTGGGGAGGGGATAGAGTACCACCCGTTGCGCCCCTTCCTGCCCGAGAATGCAAAGGTGCTGTTTTTGGGCAGCTTCCCGCCACAGCGGAAGCGGTGGTGCATGGATTTCTATTACCCCAACTTCATCAACGACCATTGGCGTATTGAGGGTGAGGTGTTCTTTGGCGACAAGAACCACTTTGTGGATACGGAACACAAGCGTTTCAAGATAGATGAGATTATAGCATTCTGCCAAGAAAAAGGTCTGGCGTTCTATGATACCTCTACCGCTATCCGTCGTCTGCAGGACAACGCTTCGGACAAATTCCTGGAGGTTGTGGAGGCTACGGACATTCGTGCGCTTGTGGCCCGGTTGCCTCACCTTCGTGCTATCGTAACCACAGGCGAGAAGGCCACAAAAACCATCTGTGCATCACTCGACATTCCGGAAATTCCCAAGGTAAACACATATCTCAGGGTTCCCCTCGCCCAAAATTCCCAATCCAAGAAAAACTCTAAACTATCAACTCTAAACTATCAACTATCCTTATACCGTCTTCCATCTTCATCACGAGCCTATCCGTTGGCCTTTGACAAGAAGGTTGCTTGCTATCGGGAAATGTATAATCATGTAATATAGTGTAAACATCTAAACCTTTAAAGACTTAAAGATATGAAGAAATTTGAATTGATGGCGTTGCCATACGCTCCTGAGGCGTTGGAGCCGGTGATAAGCAGGGAGACGCTTAGCTTTCATCACGGGAAGCACCTCGCTGCCTATGTGAACAACCTCAATACCCTGTTGCCCGGGAGCGGGATGGAGGACCTATCCTTAGAGGAGATTGTATGCAAAGCGACCGGGGGGATACAGAACAACGCGGGACAGATAATGAACCACGAGCTGTATTTCGGACAGTTTGCCGCTCCGAAGCAGGACAACGTCCCATCCGGCAAGATGGCGGAGGCTATTGCCCGTGACTTTGGCTCGTTTGAGGCATTCAAGGAGGAGTTCCAGAAGAAAGGTGCCACGCTGTTCGGCTCCGGATGGGTGTGGCTGTCGGCCGACAAAGACGGCAAACTCGTCATCACACAGGAGGCGAATGCCGCCAACCCCATACAGAAGGGGCTGACGCCGCTGTTGACCTTCGATGTGTGGGAGCATGCCTATTATCTTGACTATCAGAACCGTCGCCCTGACCATCTCGCTGCGCTGTGGCAAATCATTGACTGGAAAGTGGTGGAGGGTAGATGGAAGAAGTAAAATGCGAAATGTAATATGAGGGACTATCCCGACAGGATGACGCCGGAACAGGCGAGAGCGTTTGGCGAGGATGTGCTGAACATCGTGTCGCAGATTCCACGCGGACGGGTGACGACATACGGGCACATCGCACTGCTGGCAGGATGGCCGAGTCATGCGAGGATGGTGGGGCGCACTCTGCGATATACACCCGGAGCAGCAGAACTGCCCTGTCATCGGGTGGTGAACAAAGTGGGGCGTACGGCCCCGGGATGGAAGCGGCAGCGAACACTGCTGGAGGATGAGGGCGTTCTGTTTAAGGCCAACGGGCATGTGGATATGGAGCGCTACCTGTGGGAACCGGAGTTTATAGGTGAAAATTAAGAATTAAGAATGCCGTCCGTGCGCATGATGGAACGGTTCATAAATTCATGCCGTTCTTCTTCCGACATCTTCTCAATGGCATAGCGCAGGGTGGTGCGGGACATCTCGCGGACATGTTGACGGAGGAAATCGCGTAGCAGGTCCATGCCGCACCGCTTGCCCATCTCGCGCAGCATCCAGCCAACGGCCTTGTGCATCAGATCGTGGGGATGGCGGAGGTGCATCTCGGCATAGCGCAGGCACCACGACGGGTCGCCCTGCTGCGATGTCTTCCACGTGCAGACAATGCTCATGCGTTGCCGCCAGAGGTTGTCGCTCTTTGCCAGGTCGTCCAGCACATGTTGCTTATATTCTCTGCCACTCCCGAGAGCCGTAGGCAATAGTAGCCAATGTCCCAGTATCTTCGGTGCCGACAAATCCACCAGGTCCCAGTTGTTTGCCTGTTCCGCATACTGCAGGTACATCGTCAGAATGGCGTCGCGCCTCCGTATGGCTTCCGCATCGTTGAGCAGCCGTTTGGCCGACAGCCGCCCGAACCTGTCCACCAGTATCAGCAGTCCGCAGAGCCGCACCTCATGCCACTTCGACAGCAGTAATGACGGCACTTCGTCTATGGTTAGCGGTTCTTTATTCATGGCCAATGCCGCCTTGACCACCTCGCGTGTCTCAGGCACTTTCAGTCCCAGAAACTCGTCGCCCTCACCATAGTCTCCCGGTCCTGTCTTGAAGAACCGCATGAGCACTTGCCGCTGCTCATCATTGCGCAGCGATTCCATATACGTGATCACCTCTCTTGCCGTCATACGCCCGTAATCATTGCTTCGATTCGTTCTGTCTGTGTCATATCACAGTCATTCGGGTGCAAAGATACACAAAATCGGGGGGAGCGCAAAGGATTCCGTCACTTTTTCCGCTTGTTATGCATGCCATTGCAAAATAAAGTAAATATATAAAGAAACATGACACAAGACGAGCGCTGGCTGGCACGCTACAATGAGGTGAAGGACTTCATTGAGACGAAGCACCGGAATCCTTCCAAGCACGACGCAGAGGAGAGAGGGCGGTATCTCAACTGGCTGAAGCACCAGCGGAAACAGCTGAACGCGGGGGAGCTGAAAGAGCCTCGTCTCTCAATGTTCAGAGAACTTCTTGCCCTGATGGAAGAAAACAGACGCGTGAACCAGTGGGGCTGAAAACAGAGATTTGAAAGCTGAAGGCGGGGGGGACAATAAAGGGCCGATGGAAAATCCACCGGCCCTTTTTATAATCTGTCAGTTGCTGATCAATAGTTCTCGGCCTTAATCTGGAAGTAGCTCTGCGGATGGTTGCAGGTGGGGCACACCTCGGGCGCCTTCTTGCCGATGACGATGTGACCGCAGTTGGCGCACTGCCAGATGACATCCCCCTCGCGGGAGAAGACGATGGCGTCCTCAATGTTCTTCAGCAGTTTGCGGTAGCGCTCCTCGTGGTGCTTCTCGATGGCGGCCACCAGTTCGAATTTCTCCGCAATCTCGTCGAATCCCTCTTCGCGGGCTTCTTTGGCCATACGGGCATACATGTCCGTCCACTCGAAGTTCTCGCCGTTGGCGGCATCGGACAAGTTATCTGTGGTGTCGCTCACACTGCCGCCGTTGAGGTATTTGTACCACATCTTGGCATGCTCCTTCTCATTGGCCGCCGTTTCCTCGAAGATGGCGGCAATCTGCACATAGCCGTCCTTCTTGGCCTTGGATGCGAAGTAGTCGTACTTGTTGCGTGCCATACTCTCACCGGCAAACGCCTCCTTGAGGTTCTGCTCGGTCTTTGTTCCTTTCAGGTTTTTCATAGTCATTGTTCCGATTTCAACGTTATTTTCTGTGGCAAAGATACCGTTATTTATTCTAATTCGGGGCAGGTAGCCCAAGAAAAATGTTTCTTTGTGGCCTAAAAACAATAATAATTGCTAAATTTGCATCTGAGATAACCCCTAAACAGATAAACATGAAGGATTTTAAATTCTATGCACCGACAGAAGTGGTGTTCGGTGAGCAGTCGGGCGGCGTGGTGCCCAATCCGCGTCTGTCGCTGGCGCAGCTGCGGCGTGTTCAAGGCGTTGCGTGCAGAGGATATGGAGGCCATCTACAGAATGGCGAGAGGTGACAGGTGATAAATTTGTGACAATGATGAAAGTCGGAGACAAAGCGCCCGAGATTTTGGGCAAGGACGAGCAGGGACGGGACATCCGTCTGAGTGACTATAAGGGCCACAGGTTGGTGCTGTATTTCTACCCGAAGGACAACACCGCAGGCTGCACCGCTGAGGCCTGCAGTCTGCGTGACAGCTATGAGGCACTGCAGGCTGAGGGCTACGAGGTGGTGGGTGTGAGCAAGGATACGGCCGACTCGCATCGGAAGTTCAAAGAGAAGCATGCACTGCCTTTCCCCCTGATTGCCGACGTGAACCACGAACTGTTGGAAACGATGGGCGCATGGGGCGAGAAGACCATGTATGGCAAGAAAGTGACGGGTACCATCCGCACCACCTTCATCATCAACGAAGACGGTATCATAGAGCAGATTTTGCAGGGCAAACAGATAAAAACCAAAGAACACGCGGAACAGATATTGGCCACTCTCCAATCCCGTCCGAAAGGAAGGGCGTGACTGGCGCGTTAGGGTATATTGACGGTTGTTGACAAAGTCGTATGAGAGAATATCCCGACCGTCTGAAACGGGAAATGGAACGGCTGCCTGTGGCGGCGATAGCGGAGACGTTGAATGAGACGCTGCGGGACTCCGCGGCGGCAATCGTGACGGCGGCTCCGGGAGCGGGCAAATCCACGCTGCTGCCGCTGACGATGCTCCCTGCCGTCGACGGCAGAATCATCGTGATGGAGCCCCGACGGGTGGCGGCGCGCCACATCGCAGCGCGTATGGCGTGGCTGTTGGGCGAAACGGCGGGCGAGACGGTGGGCTATAGGATACGCTTTGAGAGCAGAGTGTCCGCGAAGACACGCATCGAGGTGGTGACGGAGGGCGTGCTGACGCGGATGCTGCTCGACGACCCCGCTTTGGAAGGTGTTGCGGCGGTGGTGTTCGATGAGTTTCACGAGCGCAGCCTGAATACCGACGAGGCGTTTGCGCTGACGCGGCAATGCCGGCAGTTGTTGCGCGACGATTTGCGCATCGTGGTGATGTCGGCCACGATAGATACCGCCGCACTCGTCGGGACCTTACATTGTCCGGTTTTAGAGAGCGAAGGACGGATGTTTCCGGTGGAGGTGGTTCATGCAACGGATGAAGCTGACGCATTTAACGTTGTGGAAATGATGGTGAAAACCATCCTGCGGGCACATCGTGAGCACGCGGGTGATATCTTGGCCTTCCTGCCGGGAGAGGGTGAAATCCGCCGCGTGGAAGAGCAGCTCTCCGGCAGTCTCGGAGACACGAAGATATACCCGTTGTACGGACTGATGTCCAACGACGAACAGGCAAGGGCCATTGCTCCGTGTGCGTCCGGAGCAAGGAAGGTGGTGCTGGCAACGCCGATAGCCGAGACCTCGCTCACGATTGAGGGCGTGCGCGTGGTGGTTGACAGCGGACTGTGCCGCAAAACGGTCTATGATGCACGCAGCGGTCTGAACCGTCTGGAGACGGTGCGCATCTCGACGGATATGGCGATGCAGCGCACGGGACGCGCCGGACGTGTGGCTCCGGGCGTGTGCTACCGGCTGTGGAGCAAGGGAACGGAGGCGCGTATGGAGCCGGTGCGCAAGCCGGAGATACTGGATGCCGACCTCACGTCGTTGACGCTCGATGCCGCCATCTGGGGCGAGCGCGAGGCGGAGCGCCTGCCGTGGCTGACGCCGCCGCCTAAACTGTCGGTCGTCCGGGCACGCACGCTGCTGCAGTCGCTCGGCGCATTAGACGGGGAGGGCGGAGTGACGCCGCAGGGAAAGGCATTGGCCAAACTGCCCTGCCATCCGCGCATAGCCCGTATGCTCCTTATGGCGGAGGGCTCTGAAAGCAAGGCTCTTGCTGCCGACATTGCTGCCGTGCTGGAAGAAAAAGACCCGTTGGCCGGAGCGGGTGACATCTCGCTGTCCACCCGCCTCGATGCCCTGCGGCGTGAACGGCAAACCGGAAGGGGAGGACGCTGGAGCCGCGTCATCAGGACAGCCCGCCAGTATGCCGGGATGATTCAGGCCCGGGAGATGAACGATGCGGTGAATCCTTATGACGCCGGTGCGCTTCTGGCCTCTGCCTATCCCGAGCGTATCGGCAAAAAGTGGAAGGAAGGCGTGGGGGTGTATCAGTTGTCGGGCGGTGCCCTGGTATCCGTAGAAGGCACGGGGGCAGCCAATTCTTCATTTCCCGCTCTGCACTCTTCACTGAATTCCGAGTGGATAGTCGCCGCCTCGATGCACAGCAGGCAGGGCGGAGTGGGGAAGGTGTTTTTGGCGGACGCTGTTGACCCGGACGACCTGCAAGCCTATGCCTCCTGGCGCGACAATATCTGCTGGGACGGCAAGAGCGGCACCGTTGTGGCCCGTCGCGAGTGTCGTGTGGGCGCCATCCTGATGGCATCGAAACCGTTGACGGGCGATTGCCGTGAAGACGTGTTGCGCGTCATCTGCGGGGCCATTGTCAGGGACGGAGCCTCGATGCTCAATTTCTCCGACGAGGTGCAGAACCTGCAGCGCCGCATTGCCTTTGTCGCCGCCCGTCATCCCGAGATGGGACTGCCCTCCGCGGACAATGCAACCCTCTGTCAGAGCGCTCCCGAATGGGGGCCATTCTTCATAGGAACAGCCGCGACGACGGCGGAACTCAAAAAAATAGACCTTACGGAGGTCATATGGAGTCGTCTCAGTTACGAGCAGCAGCAGGAAGTGGACCGACTGGCTCCGACCCACATCACCGTTCCCACCGGCAGTCGCATCCGTGTGGAGTATCGGGCGGGTGCCGAGGTCCCGGTGGTGCGCGTCCGTCTGCAGGAGTGCTTCGGGCTCATCGACACGCCGCTGGCGGACGGCTCTCCCGTGTTGATGGAACTCCTTTCGCCGGGCTTCAAGCCCGTGCAGCTCACCAGCGACCTCCGCAGTTTCTGGCAGACGACCTACTTCGACGTGCGCAAAGAGTTGCGCCGCCGCTATCCCAAACACTCATGGCCCGACAAGCCGCTGGAAGCCGAACCCGTGAGGGGCGTGAAACGGAAACAGGCCTGAGGCCATACGCTCAGAAGGGATGATGAGGCGGTTGTTTTGTCAAAATATCGCCAACAGAATCATGGGGGGGGGAGAAAACAATGTCGTAAGACGAGAGTCGGCCGGCGTGAAGGTTTTTTGTGCAAAATAGTGGAAAATAGTCTGTTTTTGAATAAAAAATGTGAAAAATGTTTGTTCGTTTGTAAAAAAAACTATACTTTTGCATCGTAACAATGCCATAGAGCAATGATAAGCGATTCGAAATTCATACGCCAGATATCAAGTTGGTACTTCAGTAAAAAGGTCTTGCCCTATTGGGTCATCCTGTTGATGGACGCGGTGATAATGCTCGTGTCGGTGGTGTTTACCTATTGGGTGGTGAACCGTAGCCAAATCACTTTCGACCACCGTTCGTCTCTTTTGTCCACGGCTGTGCTCTATGCCATCCTGAGTTGGGTGGGAGCGCGTATGTTCAGGACCTACTCCGGCGTGCTGCGCTACAGCAACACCATTGATCTGATAAAACTGGCCTATGCCAATGCCGTTACCTTCGTGCTGTCGTTGGCGGTCTCGCTGCTCTCCAGTCATTTCGGCAGCGAGAGGTTTTGTGCGCTGACACCGGCAGAAGTCTTCATGGCCGTGATGGTGGCCACGCTGCTGATGTGGGCTTCGCGACTGCTTGTGAGGACGCTCTACGACACCGTCAGTTCGAGCGGCAGAACCACCCGTGTGCTCATCTTCGGCACGATGTCGGGCGGTGTGGGGCTGGCCAAGTATATCCGCACGCAGAGGCCGGTGAGGTTTGAACTGGTGGGCTTTATTTCGCACGACATCAAGTTTAAGGACAAGAAGATGTTGGGCGTGAAAGTCTATACGCTCGATGAGGATCTTGCCGCCGTGGTGAAGAAGGAGAATGTGGGGGGCGTCCTTGTGAGTCCGTTGCGCGTGGAGGACTTTCGCAACAACCAGAAGGTACAGGACCAGTTGATAGGTGCCGGCTGCAAGATATATATGGCCAGAGAGGCGCAGGAGGCCCGTGTGGAAAACGGCGAACTGGCTCCCGAGACGATGAGGCTGCAGGAGGTGAGCGTTGAGGATCTGCTGCCCCGTCAGGAAATCAAGGTGTCGCTGAACGAGGTGGAGCGGATGCTCACCGGGCGTCGTGTGCTCATCACCGGCGCTGCCGGATCCATCGGCATGGAAATGGTGCGGCAGGTGGCGCAGTTTAAGCCCGAGAAGATGATGCTCATCGACCAGGCCGAAACGCCGCAGCACGATGTCATGCTGATGATGGCGAAAGACTTCCCCGAGGTGGCCTGCGAGGTGGTGGTGACGAGCATCAGCCGCGTAAACAGGATGGAGCACATCTTCAGTTCGTTCCGCCCTGAATACGTGTTCCATGCTGCCGCTTACAAACACGTGCCCATGATGGAGATGAACCCCAGCGAGGCCGTGCTCAACAACATCTACGGCACGAAGGTGATTGCCGACATGAGTGTAAAGTACGGGGTGAAGAAGTTCGTGATGGTGTCCACCGACAAAGCCGTGAACCCGACCAACGTGATGGGTTGCTCGAAGCGCATCTGCGAGATTTACGTGCAGAGCCTCGACCGCAAATCCAAGAGCGATGCCCAACAGCCCGGCTCTAAGCAGGAATACACACAGTTTGTGACGACACGCTTCGGCAATGTGCTGGGCTCGAACGGAAGCGTGATACCCCTCTTCAAGGAGCAGATAAAGAACGGCGGTCCCGTGACGGTGACCGACGAGCGCATCGTGCGTTTCTTCATGCTGATTCCGGAAGCCTGCAAGCTGGTGCTCGAAGCCGGCACGATGGGCCACGGCGGTGAAATATTTGTCTTCGACATGGGTCAACCCGTGAAGATAGCGGATTTGGCCAAGAGGATGATTGCCCTCTCCGGCGCCAAGGGTGTGGAAATCAAATACACAGGGTTGCGCGAGGGCGAAAAACTCTATGAGGAAGTGCTCAACGAGCTGGAGGGCACCAAGCCCACCTTCCACGAGAAGATACGCATTGCCCAAGTGCGGGAATACGACTACGACCAGGTGGCAGAGGACATTGACGAACTGGTGGAGTTGGCCAAACAGTATGACAATATGGCCACCGTGCGTAAGATGAAGCAAATCGTGCCCGAATACAAGAGCAATAACTCGGTGTACGAGGTGTTGGACAGGGAAAACTGAAAAAGAAGGTTTAACGCACCACGCCGCCCTCGACGGTGAAGAGCCGGTGGTCGCGCGATGTGGCGGAGAGGATGCGGTCGAGATGGTCGCGATTGGTGTCGGTGATGAAGGTCTGTCCGAAGCGCTCCGATGACACCAGTGCGATGATTTGCTCCACGCGGCGGGCGTCCAGGCGGTCGAAGATATCGTCCAGGAGGAGAATCGGAGTGGTCTGCGAACCGCTCTGCCGCAGGAAATCAAACTGAGCCAATTTCATGGAGAGCACCATGGTGCGCTTCTGCCCCAACGAGGCTTCGCGGCGCAGAGGGTAGCCGTCCACCGTCATGTCGAGGTCGTCGCGGTGGACGCCGTGCAGCGAATAACCCACGGCGCGGTCGCGTGAACGCCCCTCGCGTATGGTGTCCAGCAGAGGACCCCGGTCGCCGTGGCTCACATAACTGAGTGAGACGGTCTCGTGCTGTTGGGAGATGGTCCCGTAGGTGCTTTGGAAGACGGGAATAAACTGCCCGATGAAGTCCCGGCGGCAGCGGTAGATATACTCCCCGTGGCGCGCCATCTCCTCCTCCCACAGCGAGAGCAGGGTGGGGTCGGGCTCGTCCTCCATCTTCAAAAGGGCGTTGCGCTGCTGAAGCGCCTTGGCATATTCGGTGAGGGCATCCAAATAAGGTGCCGAGGTTTGGGCAATGACGGCGTCGAGGAAGCGGCGTCGTTCGCTGCTGTCGCCGCTGACCAGCATGTTGTCGTCGGGCGAAATCATCACCAGGGGAATGAAGCCTATGTGCTCCGAAAGGCGCTTGTAGGCCTTGGCGCCGCGGCGCATCACCTTTTTCTGTCCGCGCTTGAGGCCCACGCGGATGCTCTCTTGAGAGCCCTCCTCCGTGCGGTAGTCGCCGCCGAGGGCCATCATATCGGCTCCGTGACGGATGCAGAGCGAATCCTGAGCGGTGAATGACGACTTGGAGAGCGAAAGGAAATAGACGGCGTCGAGCAGATTGGTCTTGCCCTCGCCGTTGTTGCCTATAAGACAGTTGATACCGTCGCAAAAGTCGAGTTCGGCCGCTGCAATGTTGCGGTAATTGAGTATGGAAAGGTGATTTAAAACCATATCGCGGGCACAAAATTAGGAAAAAAAGTTAAAGAAGAAAACTCCGGGGGCGAAGTTTTTGGATAATCTCCCATTTTTTTGTAACTTTGCGGTCGAATTTGAAAAATGTATAAAGATATGGCAAAGAAAAACCAGGCCCGGCAGGTCAACGAAATTGATCAAACCGTGGCCGTGTCAAGAGATTTTGTTGAAAAGCATCAGAAGAGCATCCTTTGGGGCGGCGGTTGTCTGGTGGTCCTCGTGATTGCCGTGTTGCTGCTGCACCAGTTCTACTTCGCTCCCCGCGAGGAGAAGGCTGCTGAGGCCATCAGTGTGGCCGAGAGCCTGTTCCGTGCCGGCGAGTGGGATAAAGCCCTCAACGGTGACGGCGAGAATGCCGGTTTTCTGGAGATTATCGACAGTTACGGCTTCACCAAGAGCGGCAATCTGGCCCAGCTCTACGCCGGTCTGTGCTACGCTCATAAGGGCGACGCCCAAACCGCAATCGGTTACCTGGAGGACTATGACGCCTGTGGCGACGAGATGGTGTCCAACGCTGCTCTGGGTGCACTTGGCAACTGCTACGCAGAGGCCGGTGACAACCTGAAGGGCGCCAAGACGCTGGAGAAGGCTGCCAAGAAGGCCGACAACAATACTCTCTCTCCCATGTATTATCTGCAGGCCGGCCAGCTTTACGCTGCCGAGGGTGAGAAGGAGAAGGCGCTGGAGTGCTTCGAGACGGTGAAGGGCAAATATGCTCAGACCTACACCGCTCAGGAGATTGACAAATACATCGAGTCGGTGAAGTAAAGTCACGGATTAGGTATTAAATAAAGCACCATGGCCAGCGAACAGCACAATCTCAGCAGCTTTGACAACGCTCAGGTGCCTTCGGGCAAGGGCAGGAAGTTTGCCGTGCTCGTGAGTGAGTGGAACAGTGATGTGACCGAGGCTCTGTGTCGGGGCTGCGTGGACACACTCAAAGCCCACGGTGTAGCCGAAGACGACATTGAGGTGGTGCACGTGCCCGGCAGCTACGAGCTCATCTACGCCAGTGCTGTGAAGATGAAGACCAGCGATGCCGTGGTGGCTATCGGCTGCGTCATCAGAGGCGACACGCCGCACTTTGACTATATCTGCGAGGGTGTGACTGAAGGCATCGCCCGTCTCAACTGTCAGGGCACCACGCCTGTTATCTTTGGCCTGCTGACCTGCAACACCCAACAACAGGCCCTTGACAGGGCCGGTGGCCGCTTGGGTAACAAGGGCAGTGAGTGTGCCGTGGCCGCACTGAAAATGGCTGATATCGTAAAATAAACCTGTTTTTGGGCCTTCGGGCCCTAAAATTTTCGCGCGTGCGCG
>CADAVI010000054.1 GCA_902791295.1 uncultured Bacteroidales bacterium
AATATCCGGCGGAGCGGCAACAATGTCGTTCCGCTATGTTTTATTTTAATGTCAAATGTTTGCGGGGTCTTAAAGAAAAACCGAAAAAACCACCATCCGCTATCACTCATGGAAAAACCGGGAAACCCTTTACTGTTGCTATTTTTGAAGAAAACAGACGGGGCTCGGAAACGGTGTTTCCTTTACGGGCGATGGATTATCGTCCTTATGAAAGCAAGCTTTCCCCGGTCGCTTTCTCCATCGCTCTTGACGTGGTCTCAGGAGAGCCCGCGCCCCATCCCGGAAAATTCGTCATTACATTCCGATAAAAGCGGAGAAAAATCGGTAAAACGGCGGTTTTTACCGAAATGACGCGCGCGTATATATAAAGATGTGTATCTTTGCAGCAGTTTAGTCGTGAGACTGGTATCAGTATAGAGAACGTTAACAAAGAGAATATAGCAAACTTATGAAGAAATTTTTATTTATTTTGTGTGCGTGCCTTTTCGGCGCCCTTTCCGGCGTGAAGGCAGGGACGTACGTTGATCCGGTAAACGGAAGATGGTATTATCTGTTTAATATTGGCACGTCCCAGGCTTATTTCAAGGGAACCAGTACTTCATACTCTGCGAATACCAATATTTTGGAAGCGACTCCTGTAAAAGTTGAGGAAAGTGGCTCTAAACATAAATTGGCATTTTTTGATGGAGGAACCATGTATAGAATTTATCAATGGGAAGGGACTGGAGATCCAGACCATATGTCTGGTGTAGATTTTTCTTTTGATGGTAGTGCGACAGATCGGTGGGGTTATCGATTAACAAGTAATAATGGTGATTGGAATGAGCCGGATCGTTATATGACCTGGAATGGCACCAATCTTGAATTTAAAAAAGAAAAATGGAATGATATTAGAGACTGGCAATTCATTGCCTACGAAGAAGTTTTGCCCTCTATAGTAGAGGCAAAAGCCCCAACCTGTGCATCAACCGCAGAGGCCTCATACGTTAGCGGATGGGAGAGAGTGACCACAAAAGAACAGTTGGCTCAAAATCCAGAAAGATACTTCTACGCCATCTTCAGCGCTGTGAATCCCGGCGTGATGCTGGAGACAAATACTAGTGGCACATATGCGAACAGGCTATGCTACAGGACTGCGATAACCCCCATAAGTGGTTTTACAACTCTCTACGAGTTAGAAGGAAAAGGAGAGTTCTTTGCCTTCAAGAGTTGTGCAACAGGTAAGTATTTTGCAAATACTTCAGGAGCGCCATGGGATTATTTTGCTGATGTATCGGAATACAACGCAAATTGCCAAACAACATTCTCTTGCAATAGTGGGGTATGGACTATTCAAGCAGCAAATACTGATGAAACCCCATGGAGGGATCCTGTTTACCATGGTAACTATGCTGGCTCTTGGGACAATTATGAATATATTGGAGAACGACTAGCCGCCAATAAGAGCATTGAGCGTGCCGGGTATTTCCTCATCTACCGCATACTTAAGAAAAATTTGGATATGACCGGACGCATTACGAATCCTTCGTTTGAAGCAGAGGATATGTCTGCGTGGTCTTGCAATACTGCTAATGATACTGGCAGAAGGAGCAAAACGCAAAATGACAACAGATATAATATGAGTTCTATTGACGGAGACTATTTGTTCAATACGTGGGATAATGGCAGCGCTAGCCAAGTCTCACAGACCTTGTACAATATGCCCTCTGGCTTTTATACCTTGACGGCTGTGATGGCTTCCGATAATAATGAAACGTTGCAACTGAAGGTTGGTGATGGTGTTATCGCAACATCTACAGCCACAGGTGCAGGAAATGGCATTGAAACGAGCGGGTCCTTCAGTTTTTCTGGCGGCAACATGACTATTTCTGCTGATGCCAAAGGTCACTGGTACAAGGCCGACAACTTCCGCCTGACCTATCTCGGCGAGCCGGCAACAGATGCCGACTACACTGCTTTGCAGAATGCTATCAACAATGCTGACGCCAAGGTTCTCGGGTTCGATGACGGTGAATATGCCCCCTACAACAACGTGGCTGTGTTGAATGCTCTTGCTGATGCAAAAGCTATTGATCCGAGTGCAGACAACTTGCAAATAGATGTGCAGAATGCAACAGCAGCTATTGCCAACGAAAACTGGACAGTCAACAGCGGCGAGGTGAATGCCATTTATAATCCTACATTTGCACTTTCGGATAACAATGGAGCAATGGCAGGATGGGAGAACAGCAATGCGGAAGCCGGACTGGGCGGAGAACTTCATTCCCGCGCATTCGTTCTTCATAGCGGAGACGAGCACTATAGCCACCTCGCTCCGTTCAATCAGGGTGATGATGTGCGTTCTGCGGCCTATCTTCGATTTGACAGTTACAACAGTGGTAGAGGCGCCGTATACACCTATGGCGGCACCTCTGATTATCCTATGCCTTTGAAGGCATCTACCTACTATAATGTTAAATTTGACATGGGTAGTTGGAATCAGCCAAACAAAGCAATCAAATTGACCGTTGTAGATGGAGCCGGGACAGAAGTTGCTTCGCAAACGAAGTCTACCATTGGTTCTTTCCATGACGATTCGGGGACATTGGTTTCATTCGATCTCGTATTCCTTGCAGAAGAAGAGGGTAACTATAAGATTAAGATTAGCAATCCTAATGATGTGGATAATGCCATCGTAGTTTCTAACTTTGAGCTGAAGAGATACAACGGCATGATAGAGGATGATGATACCAACACACAGGTTTATTACGGCACCTTTAAGAGTCGTGTAGATTTGACTCCCACCGACGAACATCCCTTCGTAGATATCACCCACGCGTCGTTTGACGGTGATGTTTTTGTGAACTTGGATGATAACCCCAACGGCCTTGTCTATGCCACTCCCTCTCAGGTAAGTTCGATAAAGAGCAGCTATGGCACAACGAAGGCTATTCCCAACGTGGTAAGCAACTATGACAACGTGTGCGAGAGCCTCGTCATCTACGACGGACATCCCTTCTTCGTTCCTTCACACAGCAATATTCGGGCTACAGAGGCCACTTACAGCCGCGACATTGTTGCAACAAGCAACTTCGGCACCATCTGTCTGCCCTTTGCTGTAAAGAGCAACGAGAAGATTCAGTACTACACCGTAACACAGATTACCGGTGACGTGTTGAGGCTGGAGACAGCAGAAGAGGTTGAAGCCGGCGTCCCTGCCATATTTAAGAAGAAGGACAGCGAGGCTACCGAAATCACTGCCGCAGCAAACAATGTCGCTATTACAAACAATGCCGGAGACGCTGGCACTTCCGTGAAGCTCGTGGGCACGTTTACGAAGATTGTTGTAGGGGACAAAGGAAGTACCTCCGACACGAAATTAAATCAGTACTACATCAAGAACAACCAGTTCTGTCAGGGTGTGGACTACTTCAATGTGGGCGCCTTCCGCGCGTACCTTGATGCTGAAGGCAGCAGCCACGCTCGCCTGAGCCTGCAGATTGATGACGAAACAACTGCCATCAACGAGCTGAAGACGCTCGACGAGAAGCAGGGCCTGAAGGACGGCAAATACCTCATCGGCGGCAAGATTATCGTCGTGAAGGACGGCAAGCAGTTCAACGTGAATGGTGTACTTAAATAAATAATGTATAAGACTATGAAAAAAGCATATATCGAGCCCAAGAATACGGTCGTAAGCATCCAGACCGAGCAGTTTATCGCACAATCATCACTGCGGGAAGGCGAAGGCACCAGGGGTGCTGATGCCGATTCCCGCGAAACCATCAAGATTCCGGGAGCCTGGGAAGAGTGGTAAATTGCGGTTAAGGGTTCACGATTAATGATTAAGGGTTAATTGACCCAAGAGCATAGTAGAACAAAAGACTTAATCGCAAATACTCAATAGGCGGAGCGGCAGCAATGTCGCTCCGCTTTTTTGTACCGCGAAATCATTTGTGGGAAAATGAGAAAATGAGAAAATGAGAATTTGAGAATCTTCCGTAAAAAATCGTCACCATTCCTTCGCCGCCTTTGACCGCCATTTTCGGGGCAAAAAGCAAGGAACCCTATACAAGGCTCTAACTAGAGAAAATTAATTCTCTAACTGGAGAAAAATTTTTCTCCAACGGGCGCGTAAATTTTGCCTCGTTGGAGCGCGCTCGCTCCTCAGCATGGGACGAAGCTCCGAGATATCCGCTCCGATGTCCGCTTTTTTCATGTGCCGGCCGGACAGTTGTCTCAAATTCTCAAATTCCCATGCGTATTTTTGCAGGCACAAAACAGCGGAGCGACTTCCGATAAAGGCGGAGAAAAATCGGTAAAACGGCGGTTTTTACCAAAATGTCACGCATGCGTATATATTATTATGTAATTTTGTGGGTGTTTTGAGCCGAAAGGCTGATTCGCAATATATCGTTAACAAAGAAATTACAATAAAAACAAACGAATCTTATGAAAAAAACTCTACTAATTTTGTGTGCGTGCCTTTTCGGCGCCCTAACGGGGGTGAGGGCATACACCGTAGATGATCTGACCGCAGCAGGGTGGTCGCTCGCTACGAATCTGGACGACATCACAAACAATGTATATGTGTTCGTGGATGCCAAGTCAAGCAATTATGTAATGTCAGGAATCACCAAGAAAGCTCCTGATGCCAATACTAATTATACGCCGACATACGTAACTCTGTCCAATCCTTGTACAACACCGACTTCTGTATGGACAATTGAGAGCCGCATCGACGGATATGCCCTGCGCAACATTGAAAGTCAGAAATACTTCAATGGTGCAAACTATGGTTGGCAGGATTATATGGCTGACACTTATGATGATTGTGCCACTTTCAGCATCACATCTTCCGAAGGGAAATATGATATAGCAAGAATTTCTGGCAACTTCTGGCCCGGAAAATATGTCGGCCCATGGACTGATGGCGGTACTATTTCCGCTACCGAGGAAAACATTGCAGCAAACAAAGAAATAGGAAATGCTCCCGGCTTCTTCATTTACAGAATGGCCAAAGCCACATATCTGCAGAAATATTTGCAGCAGACTCCTAATGTTACGTCTCCTATAGATGCTTCTTATCTTATTGTCAATCCAACGATTTATCAGGGTGGAAGTAACACAGATATGCCAACAGGATGGTCTCAATATGATGTTGACTCACAGATGCGTACAGAAGGTACAGGAGATACTAAACTTAAGGGTTGGGATGATAGCTTCTGGAAAACTCTAAAGTTGGATTATTTTCAAACGATAGTCAATCTTCCTGGGGGGAAGTATTACATGACTGCAGCTACTCGTGATAGTGAAAATCATGGAAAGTTGAAAGTGTATATTTATCACAACGACTCCGGAAGAAGATCCGAGAGTGACGCAGCAAACAGCACCGAAAGCGACCACACCACAGAATTTCTTGACTTAGACGGAGGCTCCACTGTAAATATTGGTATACGCACAGATGGCAACTCGGAAAATTCCACCGTCACTGGCGACAACTTCCGCATGAGTATCGACCCCTACCTCAGCACGATGGCAACGGAACTGCCTGCCAACGGCGCAATGACTGCAGGTATGTGGTATCACTTCACGGTGGATGATTCTTATAAATACGCCATTTCTGCGACAAATCTGTCAAATATCATCTATGCAACGGGCGAAAACACTGCACTCAGCGCTGCAGGGAGCACTAATTTCGAGGCTGTACAGGAACTCGCTTCCGGCACTGACTACTACGTGCGCTCCTCGTCGGACAACACATTGACAATCACGCCCTGCATCAGCTCTGTCGCTACCGCATTGCCCGCTGACGGCGCAATGACTGCAGGTGTCTGGTATTACTTCGAGGCTCCTTTGACAAGCAGCTACGACTTCACGGCAACGACATTGTCCGACATTGTGTACACGACCAATGGCGATCTCGCTCAGAATACCACTAGCGTCAATGACCATTTGGCAGCAAAAAACAATGCATTGACCGCAGGTACCCGCTATTATCTAAAGTCCGCTACGGCTCAGACGCTCGCGTGGACCTATTCAAGGAATACCGATTTCACGGGTCTCATCGTCAACCCCGGTTTCGAGGGTAGTTATACTGAATGGAAGACATACAAAGAGGGCACTGACAAGAGGCATATCTATAAACCTGAAGGGTGGACGATTAACTACCCCACAGAGAATGACAACGACCTCAGTTCGCTCAACTCCGAATGCTTGCAGTGGAACTTCTTCGCAGGGTTGCCTAAACCCACGGAAGGCGGTAATAACACCTACTGGATTCGTTACCGTTGGGGAAACAGCTCTGTTCTCACGCTGTCTCAGGATTTAACATTGCCTGCGGGTTTCTATCAGCTCAGTGCAGAGGGATATCGTTCATCTACCAACAACGGAACAGCAGAAATATCTGTGAAAGTGGGAGAGGACCCAGCCTCCACAGCAGCGTTTACAGAAGCTGCATGGACTCAAAAGAACATTATATTCCTTCTTTCCAGTGAGCAAAATGTGAAGATTGCGTATACGTTTACCCAGACTGCTCAGGAGGAGATCAAAGCAGGTGTTGACAACTTCCGTCTGACCTATCTTGGCGATGGTAGCACGCTTAACCTTGATTTTGCAGAGGGAGCTATAACCGATGGAATCACCGTTTGCACCTATGCTGCAGACGCAGCAAAAGTTGAAGGCTATTTGTCCGGCATGCAGGCAGTTCCCGGATGGACGATTGTCTCTAATGGTGATGCTCACGCTGCCGGTGTGATGAATGTAAACAGCAACACCGGTCTTGGGAACGCTGCCAACGTTGTTCCCGCAGTAGGTTACGACGCACTCAGCAACGGCAAAGTGCTCGGCATTGAGGCTGTATGGAGCGCAACATCTCAGTACGTACAGCCCGTGACACTTCCTGCCGGCAGTTACAAAATCGTGATGCCCATCTACAATCAGGCAGGAACAACCGCTTTTGCGAAGAATCTGTTCGGCTTTGTCGAGTTGGATGGCACGGAACATTATGCTACCGCAACAGCCTATTCTGTAGGAAGCTGGACTCAGGAAATCGTGGACTTGACTCTCACGGAGGAAACTTCCGGATACCTTTCTCTCGGCTACACTGCAGCCAATAAAGGCAATGGCGATATGCCTCACCTCTTCGTGGATCGCGTGATGATTTGCGACGCCTCTGCCGAAATGTCTGTGAAAGCAACTGTCCAGTGGGCTACGTTCTGCGCTCCGTTTGAGGTGGTAATCCCCAGTGGCGTAACAGCTTACACCTGCGCAAGCACTACCAATGGCAAGTTGGATATGGTTGAGGTTACTGGCGGCACGATTTCCGCCAACACTCCTGTCATCCTGAACGCCGAAGAGGGTCTCCCTAGCACCACATTCTATGGTGTGAAGGTACCAAATAACACTAGCGACCTCATCGAGGGCGGTCTGCTCCGAGGCAATGTCAGCACAACTGCCAAGGACATCGCCTATACAGGCAAAGAATACCTGCTGCAGCGCAACGATGAAAAAACCGGCTTCTACAAGATGGGCAACGATAAGACCTACAGGGTAGGTTTCAACCGCTGCTACCTCGTCACGGATGGCATTTCTGGCGCCCGCAGCGCATTCTTCTTTGGCGAGGATGCTACCGCCATCAGTGTGCTGGAAGCAGCTAAGGCTGAGGCCGGCGCTCAGAAGGACGGCAAGTATCTCGAAAACGGCAAGATTGTCATCGTGAAGAATGGCGTGAAGTACAGCGCTAATGGTCAAATCCTTAAGTAAAATTCTAAGATTATGAAAAAGACATATATCAAGCCCGAATCCGTAGTAGTCGCCATTAATGCGAAAGAGCATTTGATGGATGTGTCGCTACAGAGTTTAAACGCTAGAAAGCTCGATGCACCAGAACAGGTTAACGGTGGTGACACTCAAGCCCGCGAACTCGAGATTATATCTGAGGAGTTTAACATCATTGCCCGCAGCGCCTGGCAGAAGTGGTAACGGAGCGTGCGGAGCAGGCTCCGAGTGAAGAATGAAACGTGAAGAGTGAAGAATGAACTGAAGCTTAGAACTCTTTGCAATCAATATCCGGCGGAGCGACAGCAATGTCGCTCCGCTTCTTTTTGCACACAAACAAAAGATTGTGCACCAAAAATTTGGAGGAGAAGATATTTTATCGTATTTTTGCAGAAAGAAATTAAGAAAGTTTCATGGATAAGGTGGCATATTGGTTGGATTTGTCAAACTACGACATTGAGACTGCGGAAGCGATGATGGCAACAAGGAGGCTGCTTTACGTTGGTTTTATGTGCCACCAGACCATTGAAAAAGTGATGAAGGCATATTGGAGTAAGGTTAAGCCGGAAGACGTACCATACACGCACAACTTAGCAAAATTGGCTCAAAGTAGTGGCCTTATTTCCAAGATGAGCGAGGAACAGATTGAGCAGATAACAGAACTTATGCCCCTTAACATAGAGGCTCGCTACCCTCACTATAAGCAGGAGTTACAGGCAAAGCTGACACCAGAATACTGCCAAGACCTTTTAATTAAGACCAAGAATCTGAAACTATGGATCGAGAAGAAGCTTTAAACATTGTACGCCGCTATAAGGATGAAATTCGACCTATGTTCGGTGGAGCAAAGGTTTTCCTCTTTGGGTCGTATGCTAAGGGGAATGCTCGTCCGGGAAGCGATATTGATGTTGCTGTCATCGTGCGCGAATACGGTGGGGATTGGCTGAAACGCTCGTCGGCGCTTTGGCGCGCAACTTTGAATATAGACACCGCCATTGAACCCGTGTTAATACGAGAAGGAGAGCATTCTCCGCTATATGAAGATATCATGAGGACGGGAATAGCAGTATAACTTTCACATCAAAGATACAATATCCGGCGGAGCGACAGCAATGTCGCTCCGCTTTTGTTGTCCCGAACTTTAAGATTTTTGGAAAAGAGGGCGTCAACAAGCCCGACAAAATTGTTCGCATGCTGAAGGCGCTGGCATTCCAAATCGGCAATCTGGCTCAGGTGGAGAACAGGGCAGACACCGGAGCGCTGTGGGAGAACTTCGTCATCGCCGAGCGCATGAAGCGCCTCTCATACCTGCTCTGAGACACAGCTCAGAAGTTGACGACGCGGCTGCCGTCGGGGAGCACGTCGATGGTGACGCGCACGGTGTCGTCGGGGAGGAGTTCCTCAATCAGTTCGGGCCACTCGATGAGGCAGAGACGCCCGCTGTAGCAATACTCCTCAAAGCCCAGGTCGTAGGCCTCCTCCAGGCGCTTGATGCGGTAGAAGTCAAAATGGTAGATGGGTTCGCGGCCCTGATACTCGTTGACGATGGCGAAGGTGGGGGAGGTGACCTGATCCGTCACGCCGAGCGCCTCGCACAGCGCCTTGATAAACGTTGTCTTGCCGGCGCCCATAGCGCCGTAGAAGGCAAAGACACGCGAAGGGCCCATCGCCTCAATGAATTGGCGTGCCGCTTCGGGAAGAGAGTCGGGAGAGGGAATGCTGATGTTCATCGCTTAATAGGGGCTGCGCGGCACAAACATCTGCGCCACGGAGAGCGCGATGTACCACACAATGATGGCGGCAAAACAGCTGGCGCCCAGGCAGAAGCAGGGCAGGCAGCCCAGGAGGAAGATGTATTTCACCTTGTTGTCCTGCCAGGAGAGGTTTTTGAACTTGAGGGCAAACAGGGGAATCTCCGCCACCAGAAGGAACGAGGCCGCCAGCATAAAGAGGAAGAGGAAGGCGGCGTTGAAGAGATAGCTGGTGAGGAAGGCGTGCTGACCCACCACAAGGCTGCCCCAGAAGAGCGCGTTGGCCGGCGTGGGCACGCCGATGAATGAGGTGGTCTGGCGCGTGTCGAGGTTGAACTTGGCCAGACGCAGCGCGGAGAAAGCCGCCATGATGAATGCCGTGTAGGGCATCACGCCGCGCAGGGGCAGCATCCACTCGGGATACTCCACCTCGAAGAAGAGCGAGAAGAGAATCATGGAGGGCGCCACGCCGAAGGTGACGACGTCGGCCAGGGAGTCGAGTTCCTTGCCGATGGGGGAGGAGACGCCCAAAAGGCGCGCCGTCATGCCGTCGAAGAAGTCGAACACGGCGCCGAGGATGATGAAGGCGACGGCCCACACATAGGAAGCGGGATGCTCGTAGGCATGGGCGGCACATACGGTGGCGATGCAGCCGCAGATGAGGTTGCAACAGGTGATGCTGTTGGGGATGTGCTTCTTCATAGTGTGGCGATTACTGTCTCGTTGCCCGTGGCTTTTTGGCCCACTTTCACCTGCACCTTGGCATCGAGCGGCAGATAGACGTCCACGCGGCTGCCGAACTTGATGAAGCCCAGATGCTCGTCAACGACACACTCCTCGCCGGGCTTGAGGTAGGTGACGATGCGGCGCGCCATGGCGCCGGCCACCTGGCGCACCAGGATTTCCTTGCCCTCGGGGGTGGCGATGACGATACCGCTGCGTTCGTTCTCGGTGCTGGCCTTGGGCAGCCATGCGGCCTTGAAGCGCCCGTCGAAGTGCTCGACGCTCTTGACGGTGCCGTCGCAGGGCACCCAGTTGTTGTGCACGTTGAAGAGGCTCATGAAGATGCTCACCATGATGCGGGGCTCGTGGAAATACTCATCCTCCATCACCTTCTCCACGACCACCACCTTGCCGTCGCAGCAGGCCACGACGGTGCGCTCCGTGTCGCCCTCAAAGCGGCGCACGGGACACTGGAAGAAGTTGAGCACCACGGCGTAGAGGACGATGCTGACGCCCAAGACAACGTGGCAAAAGACCTTCCACGGACCGAAAGCGTAAAAAGTGAGGAGGTTAAGAAGCACGAGACCGACGGCAAGACCAATCAGTGTGGTGCGGCCTTCGTGGTGGATGCGTATTTTTTTGAGTTTTCTGAGCCTTTTACCCATGGATATTTTACATTTCAGGACAAAGATATTAAAAAGTTGCTAATATAAAGTAATGTAAGGGAAGTTTTTTTGCTCATTCTTTGTTTTTTATCGTTTTTCTCTCCGCAGATTTGACACTTCGGGCTTTTTTTTATATCTTTGCACGGAGATTATGGTCGATTTCGTACATCTGCACGTGCACACCCAGTATTCGCTGCTGGACGGTCAGGCTTCCATCCCCCGTCTGGTGGATAAAGCCGTCGCCGACGGCATGAAGGGTATGGCCATCACAGATCACGGCAACATGTTCGGCGTGAAGGAGCTCTTCGACTATGTGAACGGGGTGAACAAGAAGCGCAAGGCGGAGGGGCTGGAGCCCTTCAAGCCCATCTTCGGCTGCGAGATGTATGTGGCCCGGAGGGGCGACGCCGAGCACCTGAAGGAAGGCAAAACCGACCAGAGCGGATGGCATCTCATCGTGCTGGCCAAGAACGAGACGGGCTATCACAACCTGGTGAAGCTGGTGTCGCGGAGCTGGACGAAGGGCTACTATATGCGCCCCCGCACCGACCACAAGACGCTGGAGCAATACCGCGAAGGGCTCATCATCTGCTCGGCCTGTATCGGCGGCGAAGTGCCCAAGAAAATCACGGCCGGCGACCTGCAGGGCGCGGAGGAGGCGGTGGAGTGGTTCCACCGCGTGTGGGGCGACGACTACTATATCGAGCTGCAGCGCCACGAGGTGAAGGACCCCCGGCAGATAGCCAACAGGGAGACCTTCCAGATACAGCAGAAGGTGAACCCCGTGCTCATCGACCTGGCGCGCAGGCACGGCATCAAGCTCATCTGCACCAACGACTCCCACTTTGTGGACCAGGAGAACGCCGAGGCCCACGACCACCTGCTCTGCCTCAACAGCGGCAAAGACTTGGACGACCCCAACCGCATGCGCTACTCCAAGCAGGAGTGGTTCAAGACGAAGGCCGAGATGAACGAGGTGTTTGCCGACATCCCCGAGGCGCTGAGCAACACATTGGAGATTTTGGACAAGGTGGAGACCTACAATCTGGAGTCGAACCCCATCATGCCCTTCTTCCCCATCCCCGAGAGCTACGGCACGGAGGAGGAGTGGCGCAGGAAGTTCACGGAGGAAGACCTGTTTAAGGAGTTCACCTCCGATGAAAACGGCGAAAATCCGCTGCCGCGCGAGGAGGGCGAGAAGAAGATTGCCAAGCTGGGCGGCTACGACAAGCTCTACCGCATCAAGTTTGAAGCCGACTACCTGGGCAAGCTGGCCTACGAGGGCGCAGCGCGCCTCTATCCGCAGCCGCTGTCCAAAGAGGTGGACGACCGCATACGCTTCGAGCTGCACATCATGAAGACCATGGGCTTCCCGGGCTACTTCCTCATCGTGCAGGACTTCATCAACTCGGCCCGCAACGAGCTGGGC
>CADAVI010000055.1 GCA_902791295.1 uncultured Bacteroidales bacterium
GACACGGGCTTCATGATGGTTGGGCGTGATAAGTGTGGCCTGCGGGAAAAGCAGATTCTTGTAGGCCTCAATGTTGACATCCGGCACCAGTTTCACGCCCTTTGAATTGACAATCACGGGGTCAATAATCTTGGGGATGGTCGGATAATCTTTCAGCTTTGCGGCCACGCCTTCGATGATGTCCAACGAAGGCAGCACGCCGGTCTTGATGCATCCGGCACCGATGTCGGAGAGGAAGGATTCCGTCTGACTGACCACCAAATCAACGGACAGCGGCGTGATGCTTTTGACGCAGGTGGTGTCTTCGTCCACAATGCCGGTGAGCGCACAGGCAGCATAACCACCGCACGCCGTAATCGCCTTGATATCAGCCTGCATACCGGCGCTGCCTAAAGGTTCGCTTCCGGCAATCAGAAAAACTATATTGAGTTGCCGTTTCACTTCACACAAACCTTTGAGGCAAGACGCTTACATTTGTCGCGCAGGGCATCCTGAGAGGCATCAAGCGTGTCCCAACAAACAACAACGCCCATACGACGGCCCACGTGGGCTTCGGGCTTGCCGAAGATGCGCAGATAGGTACGTTCGGCAGCGCACACGTCGTTCATGCCGCTGTAGTCGGGCGACTTGGTTGGTTTCAACGCCGGAGAGGATCACGGCAGAAGCGCCCTGACGCTCCTGAGTAATCTCGGGAATGGGCAGGCCGAGGACGGCGCGGCAGTGCAACTCAAACTCGGAGAGATTCTGCGTGCCGGCCAGCGTCACCATACCGGTGTCGTGCGGACGGGGGCTCAGCTCACTGAAGAGCACGCCCTGCTTCTCACTGACGAAAAACTCCACGCCCCAGATACCGGCGCCGGTCAGGGCGCGCGTCACCTTGTCGGCCATTTCCTGAGCGGCCTTCAGATGCTCGGGTTTCATGGCTCGCGGTTGGAAACTCTCGCGATAGTCGCCGCCCTTCTGCACGTGTCCGATGGGGGCGCAAAAAAGCGTGGGCCCGTTCTGCTGCGTCACAGTGAGGAGCGTGATTTCATAGTCGAAGGGAATAAATTCCTCGACAATCACCTCCATAATATCTCCGCGTGCGCCGGCACAGGCTGCATCCCAGGCTGCCTGCAACTCGGCAGCGCTGTCCACCTTGCTCTGTCCGTGCCCAGAAGAAGACATCAGTGGCTTGATGATGCAGGGGAAACCGATGACGTCCGCTGCAGCCTGCAACTCATCGAAGCTCTTGGCATAGCGGTAGCCCGCAGTCTTGAGCCCCAACTCCTTAGCAGCCAGTTCGCGAATGGATTTTCGGTTCATCGTGAAGTTTACGGCACGTGCCGAGGGCACCACCTGAATACCCATCTTCTCACAGTCGTAGAGACGCTCCGTGCGAATAGCTTCCACTTCGGGCACGATGATATCAGGCTTCACCTCTTCTACGGTGCGCATGAGTGCTTCACCGTCCAACATGCTAAACACACGGCGCTCGTCAGCCACCTGCATAGCCGGTGCGTTGTCATAACGGTCGCAGGCCACCACATACTGGCCTTTGCGCTTACAAGCGATGACGAACTCCTTGCCTAACTCTCCGGAACCTAACAGCAGAATCTTTTTCATTGATGTTGTGTACTTATGATTTTTTTATAATCTTGTCGTTTTCTTGCGCCTCAAAGAAATGCACGTCTTTGAGGGCGTCGGGCAGATATTGCTGCTCCACCCAATGACCGGGATAGTCGTGGGGATACTTGTAACCTTTGGCGTAACCCAGATCTTTCATCGTCCGTGTCGGGGCGTTGCGCAGATGTAACGGCACGGGCAGATTGCCCGTCTCCTGCACTTTGGCAATGGCATCGTTGATACCCATATAGGCGGAGTTGGATTTGGCCGATGTGGCCAGATACACCGTCGCTTCAGCCAGGGGAATGCGCCCTTCAGGCCAACCTATCTTCTGACAGGCATCGAAAGCTGCGTTGGCCAAAAGCAGTGCATTGGGATTGGCCAGCCCGATGTCTTCCGAGGCGGAAATGACCAGCCTGCGGGCAATGAAGTTGGGGTCTTCCCCACCCTCTATCATGCGGGCCAACCAATAGAGCGCAGCATCCGGATCGGAGCCGCGAATGCTCTTGATGAATGCCGATATGATATCATAGTGCATTTCCCCGTCCTTGTCAAAAGCCAGCGGGTTTTGCTGCAACAGATCGGTGACAGCTTCATCGGTGACGCTCAGGCAGTCGCTGTTGTACACCAGATCAAGGATGTTGAGCAGTTTGCGTGCATCGCCGCCGCTGAAGCGCAGCAGAGCCGCCGTCTCCTTCAATTCGATATTCTTCTCTCTGAGGTAGATATCATTTTTGAGTGTACGTTCGGCCAACGACAGCAAATCTGCATCATCAAGCGGCCTCAGCACATAGAGCTGACAGCGCGAGAGCAACGGCCTTATCACCTCGAAAGAAGGGTTCTCCGTGGTGGCACCGATAAGCGTCACCACACCCTGCTCCACAGCGCCTAACAGCGAATCCTGCTGCGACTTGGAGAAGCGGTGTATCTCGTCGATGAAGAGGATGGGCGTCTTGGTGTCGAAGAAGTTCTCACCACGGGCCTTCTCAATGACGTCGCGCACATCCTTCACGCCGGAGGTCACAGCCGAGAGCGTGTAGAATGGGACATCGAGCTGATGGGCAATCACCATCGCCAATGTCGTTTTACCCACACCGGGAGGGCCCCAAAGGATGAAGGAAGATATGCGTCCGCTCTCTATCATGCGACGCAAGACGGCACCCTCACCGACCAGATGCTTCTGTCCGATGTAGTCGTCAAGCGAACGAGGGCGCATTCTTTCTGCAAGCGGTTGCATAATCTGTGTGCAAAAGTACGAAATAATTCCGAAAAAAACAAATCACCGGTTGCGCTTTCACTTTTTTTTTGTACTTTTGCGGGCGAAAAGAAAATATTTATACTGAACGGAATATGGAGGACGTAAAAGAAAGTCTCAATTTCATAGAAAAAAGGATTAAGGAGGACTTGGCCAACGGACGCAACGGCGGCAGACTGCAGACCCGTTTCCCGCCCGAGCCCAACGGCTATCTGCACATCGGCCACGCCAAAGCCATCGCAATGGATTTCGGCGCCGCCCGCAAGTTCGGCGGCACCTGCAACCTGCGCATGGACGACACCAATCCTCAGAAGGAGGACATGGAGTATGTTCGCGCCATTGAGAAGGACATCCGATGGCTCGGCTTCAAATGGGGCAAAGAGGTCTATGCTTCCGACTACTTCCAGGATCTGTGGAACTTTGCCGAATGGTGCATCATGCAGGGCCGCGCCTATGTCGACGAACAGACCTCCGAAGAGATTGCCGCCCAGAAAGGCACACCGACGGAGCCCGGACAGAATTCGCCCTACCGCGACCGTCCCACTGAGGAGAGTCTGCGACTCTTCCGCGAGATGAACTCCGGCAACGTGACCCCGGGCAAGATGATTCTCCGTGCCAAGATTGACATGGCTTCGCCCAACATGCATTTCCGCGACCCCATCATGTATCGAGTGCTCAATATGCCCCACTGGCGCACAGGCAACAAGTGGAACGCCTATCCCATGTACGACTTCACCCACGGCCAGAGTGACTATCTTGAGGGTGTCACCCACTCCATCTGCACTTTGGAGTTTGTGCCCCACCACGAACTCTACGACCTCTTCGTCACCTGGATCAAGGAGTGGCGCGGCGACGAGGGCGACATCGAGGACAACCGTCCCCGTCAGTTCGAGTTCAACAAGTTGAACCTCAACTACACCCTCATGTCTAAGCGCAATCTCCTGATTCTCACCAACGAAGGAGTGGTCAACGGCTGGGACGACCCCCGTATGCCGACCATTTGCGGCATTCGCCGTCGCGGCTATTCGCCCGAAGGGGTGCTCAAGTTCATCGACAAGATTGGCTACACCACCTACGATGCCCTCAACGACATCAAACTCCTGGAGGCCGCTGTGCGTGAGGACCTCAACCTGAGAGCCACCCGCGTGAGCGCCGTCATCGACCCCGTCAAACTGATTATCACCAACTACCCCGAAGGTCAGGTGGAAGAACTCACGGCCGTCAACAATCCCGAAGACCCCGAGAGCGACACCCACACAATTCGCTTCTCCCGCGAACTGCTCATTGAGCGCGAGGACTTCATGGAGGATGGCGGCAAGAAATTCCTCCGCCTGGGGCCCGGCAAGGAGGTGCGCCTCAAGAATGCCTATATCATCAAGTGCGACGAAGATCCCGCCAAATGCATTAAGAAGGACGCGGAAGGCAACATCGTGGAGATTTACGCCGAGTACGATCCCGAGTCGCGCAGCGGCATGCCCGGTGCCGACCGCAAGATTAAGGGCAAGACGCTCCATTGGCTCTCCGCGCCTCACGCCGTCCCCTGCGAGGTGCGGGAATACGACCGCCTTTGGCAGTGTGAGAATCCCCGCGACGCCATCAAGCAGTATGAGGATGAACACGGCGTGCGCGGCATCGAGGCCATGCGCCCCTTCCTCAATCCCGATTCGCTTAAGATCAACCGCAACGCCTTCGTGGAGGAGTATGCTGCCACGCTGCCGGCGCTCTCCTATCTTCAGTTCCAGCGTATCGGCTACTACAACGTTGATCCCGACTCCGCCCCCGGCCGTCCGGTCTTCAACAAGACTGTCGGCCTCAGGGACAGCAAATAAAACGTATAACCAAATCCAAGAAAACAAGAGCATTGAAACAGGACGATTATTTTGAATCGCAGGATTTTCGCGAACTGCTCAATCAATATGAGGCAGCACACCGGGGCGGACGCCGCATCTATATGGACGGCGACGATTTGGCCGACATTGCCGAATACTACATCAACAACCATCGTGACCGGGAGGCCGACACTGTGCTCTCCGAAGGCCTGCGCATGCATCCTGACAACCCCGAGCTACTTTATCTGCGCACAGAGCAGACCTTTGATCGCGGCCATGCGGAGGAAGCCTGTCAGGAGGCGCGCCGCATCCTCATGATGCACCCCGACCACACGCCCACCAAGGAACTCTATCTGGAAATTCTTCTGGATTTGCAATACTGCACCGAGGCCGTCCACGTGGCCGAAGAACTGCTCGACCGAGATGCCTACAATGCTGAGGTGTGGCACATGTTGGCCGATGCACAGACGGCGCTATACCACTACGATGCAGCCCTCGAGAGTATTGAATACGGACTTTCCGTTAATCCCGGCGACGACGACCTGCTCCACGCCAAGGGTGTGGCCCTCATTCAGCTGGAGCGTTACAAGGAGGCCGACGAGGTCCTGGCGGAGTATCTCCGCCGTCATCCCGAGGACGACCACGCGCTCTACAACCGTTCTATTGCCCTCACCTGCCTCGAGCGCTACGAGGACGCCTCTGCCCTGCTCGACCACGCCACGATGGTCTCCAAGGGCCAGTCTTCGGAACAGACGCAGATTTATCTCCAGCAGGCCTACATCGAGGCCAAGATGGGCCATCGCAATGAGGCCCTTTTGGCTTTGGATTTGGCCAAGGAGACAAAACAACTGTGCCCCCCGTCAGACGGGAGGCACGGCAGTGTGATGGAAGAGGCCGACTATGAAAACATCAAGGCACAAATCTTGGAACTTCTACATTAGACTGTCGAAGGGAAATTCTTTGGATGTACGATAGCCCATGCCGGTCATCACAGCCAACACCTCCCCTTTTTCGTTTTTCACTTTGATTTCCGCGCAGGGCAACTTGTGGTGGTTCACCGTTTCGGTGCACTCTGCCGTGATTTTCTCGCCCAAAGCGGCACTTCTGGCGTAGGAGATGTTGTTGCTCACGCCCACGGTCAGAATGCCGCGCGAATTGCATACGGCGGCAAATGTCAAATCGGCCAACGTGAACATCACACCGCCCTGACACATGCCGGCGGCGTTGAGATGACGCTCCTCCACCGTCAACTGTGCCCGGGCATACCCCTCACGGATTTCCACCAGACGACAGCCGATGTCCCAGGCGAAGCGGTCGTCGTGCGAAAGGCGTTCAAGCAAACTCATGCAAGCCTTTGGCTTTGATGATGGAAGCTGTCATCTCCGTGTCCGAAGTGCGGAACACCAAAATGCCCTTGCCGGAGACAAGGAACGAGTACATGTAGGAGATGCTGATACCGGCTTCGGCGAAGATGGCCATCACGCGGGCAGCCTCTCCGGGCTTGTCTTCCAACTCGATGGTGAACACGTCGGTGAGCGTCACGGTGATGCCCTGTTCCTTCAAGACGAGACAGGCCTTTTCTGGCTGATTGCAGATGATGCGGTAGATACCGAAGTCCTGTGTGTCGGCCACGGTGGAGGCGATAATCTGGATGTCTGCACTCTTCAGGGCGTTCAGAATGTTGAGCAGCGTGCCGCTCTTGTTCTCGAGAAAGATGGATAACTGCTTCATATCTTTTTTTATTGATATACTTTACGTTTGTCAACTACGCGAACAGCTTTGCCTTCGCTCACGGGCAGCGTGCCCTTGGGCACAAGCTTCACGATGGGTGTGAGCAGGATTTCATCCTTGAGGGCGCGCGTCACCGACTTGGTGAGCTCCTGCAGTCGCTTGTAGTCGTCGGTGAACATATCGGCAATCTCCACCTCCACCGTCATATTGTCGTTGTCGTTGTCGGTGGTCAGAGTAATGAGATAATTGCTGGCCAGCTCGGTGAACTGCATGAGAATCTTCTCAATCTGTATGGGGAAGATGTTCACGCCGCGCAACACCATCATATCGTCGCTGCGACCCTTCATACGGTCCAGACGCACGTGGTTGCGGCCGCAGGGACAGGTGCGGCCGAGTACACGAGTCAGGTCGCGCGTGCGATACCTTATCAAAGGCATGGCCTCACGACGCAAGCTCGTCAGCACCAGTTCGCCGATTTCACCGTCGGGCACAGGCTCGAGCGTTTCAGGGTCCACTATTTCCACGATGTAGTAGTCCTCCCAAAAGTGCAGTCCGTTCTGCTCCTGGCATTCGAAGCCGACGCCGGGGCCGCACATCTCCGACATGCCGAAGCTGTTGTAGGCCTTCACGCCGAACATTTTTTCGATGCGCTGACGCTGCTCCTCGGAGTGAGGCTCGGCGCCGATGGCGAACACACGCAGTTTGGTGTCCTTTCTGGGGTCTACGCCCTGCTCCTGCATCACCTCATAGAGACGTGTCAGGTAAGAAGGCACGGCATGTACGGCGGTGGTACCGAAGTCCTTCATGAATTTGATCTGGCGCAACGAGTTGCCGGCTGCAGCGGGCACGGTGAGCATACCCAGACGCTCGGCACCGTATTGAAATCCGAGGCCGCCGGTGAACATGCCGTAGCCCGAAGAGTTCTGAAAAACGTCGTCGGGACGCAGACCCACCATCCACAGGTTGCGCGCCACCTGATTGGCCCATTCGTCCAGGTCTCTCTGTGTGTGGAGGATGACGGTGGGATTACCCGTGGTGCCGCTGCTGGAGTGCAGACGCACGCACTCGCTCAAGGGCACGGCGGCCAGACCGAAGGGATAGGTGTCGCGGAGGTCCTGCTTCGTGGTAAAGGGCAGTCGGCGCACGTCGTCGGGCGACTTGATATCGTCGGGCGTCACACCCGCTTCTTTAAACTTCTGGGCGTAGAAAGGTACCTTCATGCAACGCTGCATGGTCTCGCGCAAACGTTCTGTCTGCAACTTGCAGATTTCCTCCCTCGAGAGCGTCTCGTATTCGGGATGGAGATATGGTGATTTAACATCCATGGTCTTTATGGAATTTGAATATTCGTTCTGTGAAAAGCGGTTCCTGATCCTTGCTGAAGAAGGAGGTGCAGATTCTCACGCCCTGCTGGGTGGAACCCATCGTATCAAGCGGGAAAACAGCGATGCCATAGGTCATCAGTTCGCGCGTCAGCTCCAGGTCGTTCATACCGGGATACTGCACGGTGAAGTAGAAGCCGTCAGCCAACGGAGCGCCCATATCATTGTCATAAACCAGATAAAAACCGTTGGCCAGCAGCACGTCCTTCATGAATTTGGCGCGGCGACCGTATTCCTTCACATCGTCGAGGAAAACGTATTCACCACTCACGGCGGCTTCCATCAGCGCCGCCATAGCATGCTGCACGGAGTGCGTCGTACCGCTGGAGAGTGTGTACATCAGACGTCCCACGAAGAAGTCGCCGAAGGTCCCTACACCGAACTTCTCTTTCAGCGGAGCGAACGTACGGTGGAAGAGTTTGTCGGAGATGCAGGTCACGCCGCTACGTTGCCCGGCGTAGGAGAAGGCCTTGGAGGCCGACACCCACAACACGTAGTTGTCCGTATAGCGAGCCACGGTGGCCTGATAGGGCGCCTCGTAGGGATGCGAGAGGTCGCGGCGGAAGTCCATCGCGAAGTACGCCAGGTCTTCGAGCACGATGACGTCGTATTTCGTGGCCAGCTGTCCGATGCCCTTGAGTTCGTCCTCCGTGAAACAGACCCAAGAGGGGTTGTTCGGGTTGGAATAGACGACGGCAGCGATGTGACCCTTGGCGATGATTTCCTCCAGCTTGTCGATGAGGTCTTTCCCGCGGTAGTTGTAGATGTCGAGCGCCTCGTGCTTGAGGCCGATCACGTCGCACTGCGCCGTCTGCACGGGGAATCCGGGCTGAATGAGCAGCACGGTGTCCTGCTTCGTACCGGCGAAGGCATGCTTCACCGCCAGAAAGGTAGCGAAGGTGCCCTGCATGCTGCCCGTGGTGGGCACACAGCCCTCTGCGTCGATGTCCACGCCGATAAAGGCTCTCACAAACTTGGAGGCCGCCTCCTTGACGCGCGGGATGCCGCCGTTGGGCGGATAGATGGTGGCGCAGCCGTTACGTAGCGCCTCCTGTTCTGCCTTCAGCGCTATCTCCGAAGGCTGCAGACCGGGCACGCCCATCTCCAGATGTATCACCTCCTCCCCTGTCCGGGCCTCAATGGTTTTCGACAGCGCCTGTATGTCGCGTATCGTGGCTTGGGAAAAATCGCCCAGCCCCATCGAGTCAATGATTTCTATGACTTTTTCTTTTTCTAACACTGTTTGACTATTTGTTTTAGTATATGCGTCCAATTTCTTGGAAACAAAGATATTACTTCTGCCAATTGCTAAAGTCGCGCTTGTCGTTCACGTGCTTGGCCTTACCCGTGGAGCGCTCGATGGTGCCGGGCGGCTGGATGTGGATGTTGGGTTTGATGCCCGTAAGCGACACGAGGCGGTCGTAGAGCGGTTTGATGAAGGGCATCTGCTTGCCGGGATTCGGCGAGAAGAATTCTTCGCGCAACTCCACATCGAGGTCGAAGGTGTCCTCGTTGCCCTTGCGGTCCACAGTGATGAAGTATTGGGGTGTGAAGGCGGGGAACTCCGTCAGCACGGTCTCAATCTGGCTGGGGAACACGTTCACGCCGCGGATGATGAGCATGTCATCGCTGCGGCCCAACACCTTGCCCATTCTCACTGCGGTGCGTCCGCACTTACAGGGCTCGTAGTTAAGGCTCGTCAGGTCGCGGGTGCGGTAGCGCAGGATGGGCATAGCCTCCTTGCAGAGCGAGGTGATGACCAACTCGCCCACTTCGCCGGGTGCCACGGGCTCCAGCGTCTCGGGGTTGAGGATTTCGGGCAGGAACATGTCTTCCCACACGTGGGTGCCGTCCTGATATTCACATTCGCCGCCCACTCCGGGGCCGCACATCTCCGTCAGTCCGTAGATGTCGATGGCCTTGATGTGGAACTTGGCCTCCAGCTCTCTCCTGATGCCCCAGGTCCAGGGCTCTGCGCCGAAGAAGCCCACGCGCAGCTTGAGTGACGCTGGGTCCACCTTCATCTTCTCCATCACCTCAGCCAGGTGCAGGGCATACGAGGGTGTTGCGGCGATAGCGGCCGTGCCCATGTCCTGCATCATCATGATTTGCTTGGAGGAGTTGCCCGAGGAGGTCGGCAATTGTATGGCGCCCGCTTTGGCGATGCCGTCGTGCACACCCAGACCGCCGGTGAAGAGGCCGTAGCCGTAGGCCACCTGCACCACGTCGCCGGGACCGATGTCGCCCACGGCCAGCACACGAGCCACGCACTCCGACCACATGTCGAGGTCGTTCTGTGTGTAAACGCCCACGACGGGCTTGCCTGTCGTGCCGCTGGAGGCGTGGATGCGCTTGATCTGATCGGCGGGCACGGCCTGCAGTCCGAAGGGATATTCGTCGCGCAAGTCGTATTTGGTCGTGAAGGGCAGTTTCGTGACGTCGTCAATCGACTTGATGTCTTCCGGCTTCACGCCCAACTCGTCCATCTTCCTCTTGTAGAACGGCACATTCTCGTAGCATCGCTTCACGGTGGCAGCGAGACGTTCGCTCTGGAGCTTGCGCATGTCCTCGCGGGCCATGCACTCCATTTGGGGATTGTGTATCATTTCTTTCTATTGTGTTGTTGTGTGTGATTACTTCTTGCTGCCTGCGGCCACGCCGGCGTCGAAGGCCTTGAGGTTGGCCTCCACAATCTGCTCTCCCTTGCGGGCGAACACGGTGGCGATGGCCTCACGCAGACTCTCCACGGAGAGGATGCCGATAGCGGGGGCGGCCATGCCCAACAGCACCATGTTGGCGCCTCGGGGATTGCCGCAGTCCTTGGCCACGGTCTCGATGTCGAGCTTCACGCTGGGCAGCGCGTCGAGTTCCTGCTGCATGGCCTCCTCGTCGGGATAGTTGGGGATGTTGACGAAGGGCTTCGAACTGGTCACGATTTTGCCGTCCTTGCTCAGATACGCCAGATAGCGCATCGACTCCATGGGCTCCATGGAGATGATGACGTCGGCGCCGGCTTCGGGGATGAGGTCGCTCCAGATGGGTTCGGTGGAGAGGCGCAGGTTCGACTGCACGTCGCCGCCGCGCTGGCTCATGCCGTGCACCTCGGCCTGTTTCAGGTAGAGACCGGCCTTCGTGGCGGCCTCGCCGATGATGGTGGCGATGGAGAGGATGCCTTGTCCGCCCACACCGCACAGTATGATGTCTTTCTTCATTGTTTCTTGGCTCTTGCATGACGGGCAAAGGTCTGGATGCACTCCCTGCGGGGAATAATCACGGAGACGCCCTTATATTCGATTTCCTCCTTAATCACCTGCGTGATTTCGGGCATATTCTTGGGCAGGGGCACCACGACACGCACGTGCTCGGGCTCCACACCCAATCCCAGACAGATGGCCTCAAATTTGTTGGTGCCGGCCGAGTCCTGTCCGCCGGTCATACCGGTGGTGAGGTTGTCCGAGATGACCACCGTGATGTTGGCCTTGTCGTTCACGGCGTCCAGCAGTCCCGTCATGCCGCTGTGGGTGAAGGTCGAGTCGCCGATCACGGCCACTGCGGGAAACAGTCCGGCGTCGGCTGCGCCTTTGGCCATCGTGATGCTGGCACCCATGTCCACACACGAAGAGAGACTCTTGAAGGGAGGCAATGCGCCGAGCGTGTAGCAGCCGATATCGCCGAACACGCGATGGTCGGGATACTCGGCAAGCACCTGGTTCAGCGCGGTATAGACATCGCGGTGGCCGCAGCCCTGACAGAGTTGGGGAGGACGCGGCGCCATATTCTTGGCGGGGGCATATACGGCTCCGACCTCTTTGCCCAGCGCCTTGGCCACGCTGTCGGGCGTGAGTTCGCCGGTGCGGGGCAGATCGCCCGTCAGGCGACCCTTCACCGGATAGCCTGCGCCGAGCAGACCCTTCACCGTCTCCTCCACCACGGGCTGTCCGTCTTCAATCACCATGAGCGCGTCGCACTCGGCGGCCAACGCTTTGATTTTCTTCTCGGGCAGGGGATATTGGGAAATCTTCACAAGATTGCTTTCGCCCCCGACGGCTTCCTTCACGTAGTTGTAGGCGATGCCGCAGGCCAGGATGCCGAGCTTTGAAGCCGACTTCTCCACCCTGTTGTAGCGGCTCTCTTCGGCGGCCTGCTTCATGGCGTCCTGCTTCTCCAGCAGCGCCACGTATTTTTTGCGGGCGATACCGGGCAGCAGCACCCAGGCGTCGGTCGAGGGGCTCAGCGGCTTCTCTGCCACGGGCTCCGTCACCTCCACTCCGGCTCTCGAATGGGCCAGACGCGTCACCACGCGCAGCACCACGGGCTCCTGCAGCTTCTCCGAGAGTTCGAAGGCCGACGTCATCATGTCGTAGGCCTCCTGCTGGTTGGAGGGCTCGAAGCAGGGCACCAGGGCAAACTTGGCGTAGAAGCGCGAGTCCTGCTCGTTCTGTGAGGAGTGCATTGAGGGGTCGTCGGCGGCCAGCACCACCAGTCCGCCCTTCACGCCGGTGATGGCGCTGTTGACGAAGGCGTCGGCGCAGACGTTCATGCCCACGTGCTTCATGCACACCAGAGCGCGCTTGCCGGCATACGACATGCCGAGGGCGGCCTCCATGGCGGTCTTCTCGTTGGTGCACCAGCGGGAGTGCACGCCGCGCTCCCTGGCCAGGGGGTCGTTTTGGATAAATTCTGTGATTTCGGTGCTGGGCGTGCCGGGATAGGCATACACGCCGCTCAGTCCGGCGTTGATGGCCCCCAAAGCTATTGCTTCGTCACCTAAAAGGAGTTTTTTCATGCTTTTCTATGATTTTTTTACGTAAAATCGCGACAAAGATAATAAAAATTCCGTAACTTTGCGCCCACAGAGTCCTTGAAAACCTCTTTAAAAACAAGA
>CADAVI010000056.1 GCA_902791295.1 uncultured Bacteroidales bacterium
TCCTGCCGCCCGCTACGTCATCGCTTCTGCCGGTCACGGCGGCCACATGGGCGGCACGGTGCTGAAGCGTCAGGAAGACGGCTCGTGGATGGGCACCACCCTGGCCCCCGAGGATGAAGGCTTCCACTACTACACGCTGTCGATTGACGGCGCCCAGGTGGTGGATCCCGGCACCCACAGCTACTACGGCGGCGCACGCTGGATGAGCGGCGTGGAAGTGCCTGCCAAGGATGAGGCTTTCTATGCCGACCGCACCGACATCGAGCACGGCAACGTGCAGAAGGTGCTTTTCCCCAGTCATGTGAACGGCAACCAGCTGCGCACGGCGTATGTTTACACGCCCGCCGGCTACGAGAAGGGCAAGAAGCGCTATCCCGTGCTCTATCTTCAGCACGGATGGGGTGAGGACGAGACCTCGTGGCCCGTGCAGGGCAAGGCAGGCCTCATCATGGACAACCTCATCGCCGAGGGCAAGGCGCTGCCTTTCATCGTGGTGATGACCTACGGCATGACCAACGACGTGGTCTTCGGACGCCCCTTCGACCGCAATCAGGTGGCCGAGGATTTCGGCAAGGTGCTCATTGACGAGTTGGTGCCCTACATCGACAGCCATTTCCGCACCAAGGCCGACCGCAAACACAGGGCTATGGCAGGCCTGTCGATGGGCGGCATGGAGACGCACGCCATCACGCTGGCACACCCGGAGGTGTTCGGCCACTGGGGCATCCTCAGCGGCGGCATGTACACGCCCGAGGAAATCAAGGACAAGAAGCCGGCGGACTACATCTTCATCAGCTGCGGCGGCAAGGAATATCCCGACCGTGTGCGTCAGGCCGTCGCCGACCTGCAGGCCGCAGGCTACAACGCCGAGGGCTATGTGTCGGAAGGCACGGCGCACGAGTTCCTCACCTGGCGCCGCAGCCTCCGGCAGATGGCTCAGAAGCTGTTTAAGTAAAGCAAAAAAGACATCCGGAGATGAGACAGACGATGCGATGGGTCGCCGTGCTGCTGTTGTGCTGCGCGACGGCACGGGGTCAGGTGGGCGACCTGCCGCGCTCCACGCCGGAGGCCCAGGGCATACCGTCGGCCGCCGTCAGCCAGCTGCTCGACACGCTGGTGGGCGACCCCTCGGTGACCAACATACACAGCGTGATGCTGCTGCGCCACGGCAAGGTCGTTGCCGAGGTCTATCCCGAGCCCTGGCGGGCGGAATACCGCCACACGATGTATTCCTGCTCCAAGACCTTCGTCAGCGTGGCCGTGGGGCTGGCCGTGGATGAGCACAAGCTGCGCGTCACCGACCGCGTGATACATTTCTTCCCCGAACTGAAGCTGGAGATGAAATCGCCGGAGTTGGCCGCGATGACTGTGCGTGACCTGCTCATCATGGCGTCGGGCATCGCTCCCGACGGGAATCTGAGGGCGGAGTGCAGCGACTGGATCCGGGCCTATCTCTCAAAGCCGATGACCACGCCCGGCAGGAGATTCAGATACGACTCGCTGTGCACCTATCTGCTCTCGGCCATCGTGCAGCGTGTCACGGGGATGAAGACGCTCGACTATCTGCAGAAGCATCTGTTCGACTACATGCACATCACCGAGGTGGGCTGGGAGGAAAGCCCCGAGGGCTACAACGTGGGCGGCTGGGGGCTCCACATCCAGAGCGAGAGCATGGCCAAGCTGGGCCAGCTGCTACTGCAAAAGGGGCGCTGGGGCGCCCGGCAGCTGCTCTCGGAGTCGTGGGTGCGCCGCATGATGCGCCCCCAGATTGCCGTCAACCAGAGCCGGACGAAGTTCTACGGCTACCAGATGTGGAGCTGCACGCCGAAGGGCGCCTACTGCGCCGACGGCAGGCTGGGGCAGTATATCCTCGTGATGCCGGAGCAGGACATGGTGGCCGTGGTCACCGAATGCGCCATAGCGCCAAAGCTCCACCTGGTGTGGGACGTGCTGCTGCCGCAGCTCAGCGACGAACCGCTGGAGGAGAGTGAGGACTATGCCCTCATGAAGGAGAAAATCGACAGTTGCCGCTATCTGCTTCCTGTCGGCACCGACACGCTCTCGCTGATGAAGGAGATGGAGGGCCGCGTGTATGAGTTCACGGACAATGAATTCGGATGGAAGACACTCTCCTTCAGGCAGCACAGGGCGCGCATGGAGATGAGCGTGCTCGACAAGCACGGCAGGCGCTACACCCTCTCGCTCGGCTACGGGGAGTGGCTCACCAACGAGGTGGCCGCCTATCCGCTCTATTCGATGAACGCCCGCCAGAAGTTCAGGGGACTGAAGGGCCCCTTCTACGTGGCCGGCAGCTACGCCTGGGGCGGGGATGCGCTGCAGGTGCGGCTGGAGTATGTCAACTGGATTTCAGCCGCCGCGCTGGAGATACGGCCGGTGGACGACCGCCTCGTCGTCCGCGTGAAGAAAGCCTACCAGAAGCGGGAGGAAGAGATGTGGGGCAGGGAGGTCACTCCCCAAGCTGCCGCACGGGGAAGGTGAAGTAGGTGTCGGGGAAGGGCTCGTCGGCCAGGGTGAAGTGCCACCACTCGGTGTCGAAGGGCTTGAAGCCGTGGGCGAGCATGGCGCGCCGCAGTATCATGCGGTGGGCAAACTGCTCGGCAGTGATGCTGCGTCCGGCGGGGCTCGCGCTGTTATCCCCGGTGTATTCGCCGGTCTCGGGATTGCCGCAGAAGTCGGGATGGCTCTCGGGGCCGAACCAGTCGAAGGTGCCGCCCATGTCCAGTTCCTTCTCCGCGGTCATGTCGAAGAGCGTCAGATCGACCGTCGAGCCGCGCGTGTGGCCGCTCTTCTCACAGATGTATTCTCTCTCGAAGAGCACGCTCTTGTCGAGGTCGGCATAGAAGTAGGGCTTCATTTTGGTGTCGCTGATGTCGGCGGCCCAGCGCATGAAGTGGTCCACGGCCTTCTGCGGGCGGTAGGCGTCGTAGATTTTCAGGCGGTAGCCCTGAGAGACGACGTCGTCGCTCACGGCCTTCAGCGCAGCGGCGGCCTCTTTGGTCAGCAGTGCCACGGGCTGTTCGTAGCCGTCGATGCGGGCGCCGACGAAGTTGTAGGTGCCGTAGTAGCGAATTTCCAGGATGGCGTCGGGCACGGCCTCGGCCAGGGTGACAAAGCGGCTGCTGTCGTCGGTGGGGTTGACATCGGCCTCGTCCGAGCAGGAGACGGTGACGGCGGTGAGGCATGCCGCGCACATGACGGCAAGAAGCATCCGGAGTTTTGAGCGTTTCATGATGTGTCTGTTTAAGAAAAGATTTTTGCGCAAAGATATGAAAAAATCGGCGAACAATGCGTAGTTTTTAAAAAAAATGCTATCTTTGCAGGGACTATTTCCCGAAAAACGAACCGTAAAAAACGTAACATCATGAAAATTCTCATCTTACAGGCCTCTCCCCGGGCCAATGGCAACACCGCCTGGATGGCGGAAGAGTATAAGAACGCCGCAGAGGCAGCAGGTCACGAGGTGACGCTGGTCAACGTGTCGCACAAGAAGATTGCCGGCTGTCTGGCCTGCGAATACTGCCACGGCAAGGGAGCTGGCGCCTGCATCCAGAAGGACGATATGCAGGAGCTCTATCCCCTGATGGCCGGGGCCGAGGTGCTGGTGCTGGCCGCTCCCATCTACTACTTCACGCTCAACGCCCAGATTCAGGCGCCCATCCAGCGTATGTACAGCGTCAACAAGCCCGCCAAGGTCAGGAAGATGGCGCTCATGATGTCCTCCTATTCGCCCGGCGTCTATACCGGCGCCACGGCCGAATACCACGACATCTGCCGCTACTGGGGCGTGGAAGACAGCGGCATCGTCACCGCCAAGATTGACGAGCAGAAGACCGATGCGACCAAGGCCAGGATACAGGCCCTTGTGAACAATCTGTAAGGAGCCGGGCAAAGGGCGTGGTTTAAGAAGAAACGGGGCATGCGGTGACTTAGCGGCACCGCCCATTTTTTTGAAGATTTAGCAAAAAAACTGTCTTCGAGATGTCACTGCTTTGCAGCAAAGGCATCATCGGGATGACAGCCGGAACAGCCATTTTTTATACGAAATGGGGGGGGGCAAAATAAAAAAAGCAGGTATTTTTGTAAAAAAAAACAGGGAAAAATAGAAAAAAACCAGAAAAAACCGGTCTAATTTCAAAAAAAACAGTAAATTTGTATAAAAAATAAAAAAAGAGGGGAAACAGGGAAATGTAGGCGAAGTGGGCCTGATAGACTTATTCCCCCAAATTGAGACACGAAGCAGATATGAGACCTTGCAAATCATACGGTGCATTTCCGGGAAAGGCGGCAGGAGCATGGCTGACGCAGATGATGTTGGTCTTGCTGCTATTCATCGTATCGGCTGTCCGGGCCCAGCATGTCATTCCTCTGCCTCATGGCAAGAACGATAAGCTGACGGTCTGCATCGACAGTGTCCTGTTTGCCTCGCTTGCTGATGCTAACGACTATAGCCTGCAATTCCGATTTGTTGTGATGGGCGATAAGCTGCCGCGCAAGGAGCGTATCGTCATCAGCCCGCTGCTGACCAGCGGTGATAATGTGGCCGCCTTCCCGTCCGTTGAGATCGACGGCCAGTGGGTATATTACCATCAGGTGCGCAGCGGCGTCGCCCCCGACGGGCTTCGCTATCGTGCCAAGGATGCGAGCAGCCACCGCCACTACAGCGAACGCCTGGCCGTAGCCGACTGGATGCAGCTGGCTTCGCTCCGTTTCCGGGTGGAGCGCACCAATGCCTGCGGCGATGTGTTGTGCAGCGACACGTTCACCTTGCGCACGCCTACTCCCGAATACAGAGTGTATCGCGAAGAGGATGTCCGCCACGAGGAGGTCCACAGCCTGCAGGGCAGCGCCTATGTGTCGTTCCCTGTCAACAGGAGTGAGGTGCAGCCCGACTTCCGCAACAACGCCGTCGAGTTGGAGCGTCTGCGCCACACCATCGACAGCGTGAGCCGAGACACCGCCATTCAGATTCTGCGCATCGAGATTAAGGGCTTCGCCTCGCCCGAGGGCTCCTATGCCAACAACGACCGTCTGGCCCGCGAACGCACCAGCAGTCTGACGCGCTACATCATCGAGCAGACCGATGTGTCGCCCATGCTGTTCCACACGTCTTACGAGGCGGAAGACTGGGTCGGCCTGCGCACCTTCGTCGATACCACCGCCCTGCTCACCGACCGCGAGGCCCTGCTCCGCATCATCGACACTGACCTTGACCCCGACGACAAGCTGAGCCGCATCCTCAAGAGCCATCCCGGGGACTATGCGACGCTCTGCGCCGTGGCCTTCCCGCTGCTGCGCCACACCGACTATCAGATCAGCTACACGCAGAAGAACGTGACGCGTACTGCCGGCGCCGTGCATACCGACACCATCTACCGTCTGAAGGCCGACACGCTGAGCCTGCCGATTGCGACCGGCGACGAGGGCGGCTACAAGGTGTTCCGCACCCTGCTGGCCGTGAAGACCAACCTGCTCTTCGACGCGCTGCTGGCGCCCAATATAGAGGTGGAGGTGCCCTTCGGCAAGAAGCACCGCTGGAGTGTGATGGCCGAGTTGTGGTGCCCCTGGTGGCGCCTCGACCGCAACACTGCCGGCGACGTCAATAAATACTACCGCTCCGACCAGCGTCCCACGCGCATTGCCTACCAGCTGCTGACCGCCGGCGCGGAGTTGCGCTATTGGTTCCCGGGCCGTTGCTCCGCTGGCGTGCCCGTGCTCACGGGTCCCTTCGTGGGCGTCTATGCAGCCGGTGGCAAGTACGACCTGGGTCGCGACGGCAAGGGCGATCAGGGTCAGTTTGTCAGCATCGGCATCTCTGCCGGCTACTCCTGGCCGCTGGCCCGCCACTGGAATCTGGAACTCTCCGCCGCCGTCGGCTATATTGGCGGCCCGAAGGTGCACTACGAGAACGAGTTCGACGATGCCCGTCTCATCTACCGCAGCAACGACGATTGGAAGAGCTGGTTCGCTCCCACCAAACTGAAGCTCTCGCTGGTCTATATCATTGGCAAGAAGAAAGGAGGTGCCAGATGATGAAGAAGATCATAAGTCTCTTGGCCCCCGTATTACTTATAATAGGTATGGCAGGACTCGTGTCCTCCTGCGACCGCTATGAGGTGGAGCTCTATAATGACGGCAAGGCCGATCTGAATATCGTCTACGACTGGAGTGCGTTCCAGAGTCGCTACGGCTATAAGCCCGATGGCCTGACGTATATGGCGGCGCGTAACGGCGATAAAGTCACCATCTACCCTGCCACCCACAACGTGGATGCCACCACTGACCTGCGCCTTGAGTCCGGCCGTTACCTGTTCACCGTGATGAACAAGTCGTTTGGCGAATACAGCACCATCGGCTTTGTCAACCGCAACAGTCACCAGAATGCCTCTGCCCGGTCGAAGACCTACTACATACATAACGAGACGCTTTGGGACAACGGACGTCTCTATATGGAAGAGCCGGAGAACATAGGCATCGGTGTGGACACCTTCGATGTGCCCAAGACGATTGACGACCTGGAGTTCTACTATTGGCGCGACTATCAAGATGCCAACGACATCCATATCAAACGAAACGTGACCGTCTGGCCGATGACCACCACTCTCAATATCATTGTCAAGGTTCGTGGCATCAGTTATATGCGCTCTATGGAAGGCTACGTCACGGGTATGGCCGACGGTTTCTATTTGAACCAGACATGGCGCACCAGCGAAGTGGGCACTCTGAAGCTGGAGAACTGGGAGCGCGACCGGAGCGCCAATGCCCGTCGTGTTGCTGCCGGCGAGGAGGACACCAACGTGGGTTGGATGACCTGTCAGGTGGAGACTTTCGGACTGCCTCACGGGCGCGAGTTGCTGAAATGGAGAACGCCGGAGTCGAACTATATCCTGCTCCACTTCACGCTCCTTGACGGACGCACGAAGGACTTCTCCTACTATGTGGGCAAGAACGTCCGCTATGTGAATGACAACGGAGAGCTGGACAAGTTTCAGAAGGCCCAGGTGCGCCTGGAGCTCAATCTGGTCATCGATGCCCCGTTCTATAATGATGATGAAGTGCCCATTCTGCCTTATGCTCAGCCAGATGGCTCGGGACAGTTCGATGCCGAGGTGCAGCCGTGGGGCGACGATGAGAATGTGGATGTGCCGATGTAAGATGTAAGAAGTAAGATGTAAGAAGTAAGATGTTTAATGTTTAACATAAAAAAGAAATTTGAGAGAGAGCTAACTAAATGTTTAACCTAAAAAATTATTTATTAACTTTATTTATTAACTTTTTAAACTTTACAGTTATGAAAAAGAGTTTATTCTTGTTTGCAACTGCAGCTTTGATGCTCGCAGCTTGCTCCAGCGAGGACGACATCGTTCAGAGCGGTGGCTCGCTGACACAACTGGGTTCTGCAGACGCTGTAGGCTTCGACGTCTATACGCCTGCTGCAACCAATGTGACCAAAGCCGGTCTGCAGGGTACAATGACCACCAGCCGCTTGCAGCGTTCTGAGGCTAACGGCGGTGGCTTCGGTGTTTATGCTTATTTGGTAGAAGACGCGGAAGATGACGCAACAGTTACTGCTTACACATCTGGCAATGGCACCGTTGCAAATGTTCCCAACTTCATGGCCAACGAAAAGATTCTCTGGAACAACACGAATTCGGGATGGTACTATAGCCCCTTGAAGTATTGGCCGAACGAGACCAACAACGACTCGCAGACAACTCCTGCTTATATGGAAAATAGCACAAGTCCCAAACATCTGGATCGTCTGACCTTCTTCGCTTACGCTCCTTATGTGGCTGCTGATGATGCCTCTGGTACGGGTATTATACGCATCACAAGCAAAGCAGGTTTGTTAAACACTGATAAGCCGAAAGATCCCTCTGTTGAATGGAAGGCAACCACTGCTGATGCCACCTTCAATCCTAACGAGGGTGTTGACCTCCTTTGGGGTGTTGCTCCTGCCGGTGGTCTGAGCTATACCGCTGTGAACGGCGAAACTAAGACTGTGAATGAGGGTGAGCCTCTGGTTGACATGACCAAGCCCGACGTGAACACCAGCATGAAGTTCCTGTTCCAGCACGCTCTGGCTCGTTTTGGCGTCAATGTCGTAGCTGCTATCGACCAGGTTTCTCCCGGTGGTGAGCTTGACCCCAACACCAGGATTACCATTAACAAGTTTACGATTACCGGTCCTTTCGGTACTACGGGTGTGTTGAATCTGAATAACGACGGAAAACCGGGTGTTGCTAACTGGACGAAGATTAATTCTACAGAAGTAGCAACTGCAGCGCCTGCTGCAGGTAACAGCAGCATCACAGTTACTGCAAACGATGCAACTCCTGCTAATAATTATATCGCAGAGAATCTCCGTTGGGCAAAACATGCAGCGGAGGCACATACTACACCTGTTGCACAGAATGTTGTTGGTGTAACGACTGCCAAGCAGGATCTGCTCGCACCTTCTACCAAGTGGTTCAACAAGTTGGCTGCTGCTCCTGCTTACAATCCTGGCAAGAAGTATGTTAATGAAAATGGTACTGAGGTACACGCATCTTATACATTCGATGCTAAATCTCTGTTCTACACATTGGTTTCAGGTCATTATGAGCAGAAGGCCAGTGGATCAGAGACAGCTCCTGACTTCCCTGCTATAGCAACCACCAATGATTACTACACGCTTACCAAAACTGGTGAGTATATAGATCAGGCATCTAAACCCGCCAGTCTTGATAATGATACGAAGATGTACACCCGTTCAGGTTCAGGTACCGCTCTTGATCCCTATGTTTACACATACTCCAATACGGCAAGTGCTGTAACATGGGATGGTGCAGAAGATTATTACACCGTAGAAGGAACTAAGGCTCTTGCCTCTGATATTCCTTTCACTTACACTGGCGATATCTATGAGGCAGAGCGCAACTACCTCTATGTAGTTCCCACGAATGCAGCCTTAGACGCTAATTACGGAACTGTTATTGCTGCTAACGAAGCATCGATGCGTACCATCACAGTACAGATTGAGTATTACATCAATACTAAGGATGACAAACTGGAAAAGGGCTTTGCCGAGACCAAGAATGTTATCACCAAGGAAGTGGTGCTCCCGAGCTTGGCTAACGGTAAGACCTATATGCTGAACGCTGTACTGGGTCTGACCTCTGTTAAGATTGAGGCTGAAGTTAGCGACTGGAAGGTTGAGAACGCTCAGGTTGACCTGCCTCAGAACACTGCTGAATAATCTCTGCGTAGGTAGTATGTACAGTTAAGGGAAACGCCCTTCACAGGGCGATCTCCCTGACTGAGAAACAAATCCAATTCATGAGGTGGTGGCGGCAACGCCGCCGCCTCATGATTACAAAAAAAATAAAAAAATAAATAATAATGTACGCGCGTGAGAGATACGGCATAATTTTGGCGCTTGTAATGCTCTTGATGACAGGGTGTTCAGCCGAAGATGCGGTCATGGAGACGATGACTGCACCGGAGGACGGCGTGGCCATATCTTTCAGCTGCAACTACGATGAGGCAGAAGTTCATACGACGAAGGCCGGATACGAAGGGACGATGAACACGGAAGACCTCCACACCACGGGATTCGGCGCGATGGCCAGTGTGACTGCTGACAAGAAGCCGAGCCTGATGTACAACCAGGAGGTGGCTTTCACCCTCGTGGGCGACCTGGATGACCCCAAGAGGGGATACTGGAGCTACCATCCCATGAAATACTGGCCCAACAACCTGGAACACTGCTACATCAGCGCCTACGCTCCCTATGTGGAGCCGTCAGACTTAGAAGGCCTTCCGGCAGACGAGAACGGCATCATTGGTATCTCGGCCAACAACGAAGCACCTTATATAGACTACCGACGCTGCGAGAAGCCCGGTAAGCAGGTCGATCTGCTGTGGTACTACGAGGAGCCGTCAGCCATTCCGGCCAAAACGGCACTGAATGAGGCCGGTACGTTGGCTATGCAGATGCGCCACGCTCTGGCGCGACTGGAAATCAAAGCGGCGTTGGCCGCCGAACCCGGCACCACGAAGGTGCTGATAGAAGAAATCACCCTGACGGGCAAGATGGCCAAGACGGGACGACTGTCACTGTGCAGTCAAACCACCGAGGGTAGCGGTGTGGACAAGAAATACTACCCCGTATGGACGAACCAGGTGTTCGATAAGGATGGAGATGTCCCTATCAATCACACATTCAAAATTAAAAACGCAGACAATGATCCTGAGAGCTATGGCATCATAGAGTCTCAGGTGCGATATATACCGAATCTGCCGTACGGCTGGCAGCCCGCAGGACTGAGCACAACGCCGCAGGACGCGCTGAACACCGGCGACCGCAAGGGCTACGTCTATCTGATTCCGCAAAATGAGCTGAGCCTGACGATCACAGTAAAATATAAGAAGTGGGTGGAAGGCGAAGCCGAGCCTACATCAGGCGCCAAGACCACGACGGTCACACCGACGTCGATAGCCAACCCGCTGAGAGGCAACAAGACTTATACGTTGAACCTGACGCTGAGCGATGTATAATTGAACATTGACCATTGACCATTGAGAAATTGGGTTACGATAATAGGAATGATTTGTCTGATGGCTTGTAGCAACGAGGAGCCTGTGACGACGACGATGACGATGGACGGGATGACGCCCATCGCCTTCAGAGACGCCTACACCGCCCAGCCTACACGCAGCAGCGCCGCCTACTCGGCGGAGGAGGGCATCGATGCCGGTCAGAGCATCGGTGTGTATGCCTATTATCACGACAACACAACATGGAGCGCTGCGGCTGTGCCCAACTTCATGTGGAACCAGCAGGCCACCTGTCTGGAGAAGGGCGGCAACTTCAGCTATTCACCTCTGAAATACTGGCCCAACGAGTCGGAAGACAAGCTCTCGTTCATAGCCTACTTCCCGTATACGGATGTGGATGCGGCAGATCCGGAATCTGCGGAATCTCCGACGAAAACGGGCCTCACGCCCCTGATGGCCAACAGCGATGCGGGTCTACCCACATTCCGCTTCACCGTGAAGGAGACGGCCGACGAGCAGGTGGACTTCCTCGTGTCGGAGCTGTTGCCCAACCTGCCCAACGGCACCAGCGCTGTGTCGCCCGGCAATCCCGACGACCGCAGCACGCTGACGGTGAATGACCGCGTGCGCTTCCTCTTCCACCACATGACCTCGAAGGTGGAGTTTCGCATCGTGGCAGCGGCAGAGGTGCGCAAAGACATCGCCCACTTCCTCCTGAAGAGCCTCAGTGTGAGCAATCTGTACAAGGACGGAAAGCTGACGCCCGCCTACAACACAAGCACAGGCGAGACCAGCTATGCCTGGAGCGAACAGAGCGCCAAGCACGGCACGAGCCCGGCCAACACCTTCCCCCTGAAGACGCTGACGGGCTATCTGATGATGCCGCAGACGCTGAGCAACGACGTGAAGCTGAGCATCAGCTACGACGTCACCTTCAAGAGCGACGGCACCACCTATACCTACGATGGCGAGGGCCGTCTGGTGCCGCAGCAAGACTACACCTACAGCAACGACGCCACGATACAGCTGAACACCATGAAGCGGACGGGCACAGACACCCCGCTGACGGAGTGGCTGCCCAACCACCACTATGTGTACTACATACGCATCGGTGCCGAAACCATACCGGACAGGTGGTGGAGTGGCTCGATAAAGTTGAGATTGATGATATAGAAATTCAAGAACCGTAGTTAATTGATAATTGATAATTGATAGTTGATAATTGATAATTGACAATTGACAATTGATAGTTGATAATTGATAATTGACAATTGACAATTGAGAATTGAGAATTGAGAATTGAGATAACGTGATAACGACATTACGATATAACGCGCTTTGGTTGATGATCGCCTTCCTGGCGGCAGTCACCTTCGCCGCCTGCTCTGACAGCGACTCTGCGGACGATCCGCTGCAGCCTGCTGCCGACCAGACGACAACGGAGAAGCGCGAGATGGGCTTCTCGTGCCGCTTCGCAGAGCCGACGACACGCGCTGCAGGCGATGGTGAATATACCACCGAGATGCTGCAGGCGAGCGGTTTCGGCGTGTATTGCTGGTACACGGGCTCCAATCACTTCGACCCCGCCTTCACGGCGCCCAACACACATATCAAGGACTTTCTGGGCGAAAACGGTCAACTGCTGATGAACAACCAGAAGGTGACGTACTCAGGCGGAGTATGGAGCTACACTCCGAAGAAATACTGGCCCATCAATCAGGAGGAGCTACTGACGCTGCGGGCCTATGCCCCCTACACCAGCTACGTGATGACCGACGAGCACGGCATGCCGCAACTGCCTGTGGTGCTGAG
>CADAVI010000057.1 GCA_902791295.1 uncultured Bacteroidales bacterium
CATTCCGAAAAACGCTATGGAAAAACTGGATGAGACTGATTTGCAGATACTCCGCACGCTGCAACGCAACGCAAAATTGACCACAAAAGAGCTGGCCGAAGCAGTCAACCTCTCGCCCACACCCGTCTTCGAGCGCCAGAAGCGCCTGGAGCGCAAGGGCTACATCCGCAAATATGTCGCCGTGCTCGACGCCGAGAAACTGGGGCAGGGCCTGCTGGTGTTCTGCAAGGTGAAGCTCAAGCAGATCAACCACGAACTGGCCGACGCCTTCACGCGTCGCATCATGCACATCCCCGAGGTGACGGAGTGCTACAACACGTCGGGCGCATACGATTACCTACTTAAGGTACGCGCGGCAGACATGAAGCAGTATCAGGAGTTTGTGCTCACCAAGCTGGGCGACATTGAGACGGTGGCCTCCATCGAGAGCACCTTCGTCATGAGCGAGGTGAAGCAGATCTACGGCATCAACCTCGTCTGAGGCATCCGGGAGCGTGCGCCGCCAACCACTTCGTGGTCGAAAGGTGTGAGAATGATTGCGATGGACCGCAATATTATGAAAAAAAACAAGATAAAGGAGTTTTTTTTCATTTTTTAGTGTGGTTGTTTCACCAAAATGCCGTACTTTTGTGAGGATTTTTCAAACGGACTGATTGTTTCACAGTATAAAAAAAATAGAAAAATGAAAAAGATTGCATTGATTTTCGCCGCCGTTGTGGCTGTTTCTTTCGCTTCCTGCTGCGGCAACAAGTGCGGCAAGGGTGAGTGTGCCGATTCCTGCCAGGTTGACAGCACCTGTGCTGCTTCCTGCGACAGCAGCGCCTGCAGCAAGGCCTGCACCTGCGACAGCACTGCAGCTTGCGACAGCGCCTGCGTTGCCGGCGCCTGCGTTTGCGCAGAGTAAACAAAAGTCTCTCACACAACAACGCCTGAAGACTCGCCCCACCCGGCGGGTCTTTTTTTACGCTCCAGTTAGAGAAAATTTACGCTCCAGTTAGAAAACCGGTTTTTGAACCCTCTGACGACAGTCTGGGAACAGTCTGAGGAAGCTCAAACCGCGCCTCATCGCCATTCTGTAACAGCAGGTCGAGGTTATGTGTATGAAAAAAACTTACAATGCAGTTTTAGCTGAAACAGGCCCTCAAAAACTTGGCTCGACTCAAACGATGAAATGGCCCGGCTCAAACGATCGATCGAGTCGGCTCACACGATTTTGGGAGCTTATTCACGTAAGGCTCAGGACTACGCTTTTTTTCGGACAACTATAAAAAGATTTTTTGAAAACCGCTCCACAATTTGCGTGAGTAAATTTCATTGTTCGCCTCACTCGTGGTGGTAGGGCTCGTGGCGGAGGATGGTGAAGGCGCGGTAAAGTTGCTCGGCAAAGAGCAGGCGTATCATCTGATGGGAAAGCGTCATCTGCGAGAGAGAGACCATTTCATCGCCCCTTTCGTACACCGCAGGGGAGAAGCCGTAGGGCCCGCCGATGACGAAAACCAGACGACGGACGCCTGAAGCCATGCGCTTGTCGAGCCACGCGGCAAAGTCGATGCTGCGCCGCTCGCTGCCGTGCTCGTCGAGCAACACCACCCTGTCGCCCGGCTGCAGGCGCTCCAGGATGAGACGACCCTCCTGCTCCTTCTGCTGCTCCCCGGAGAGCGCCCGCGTCTGACGCAGCTCGGGGATGACTTCCATTTCAAAAGAAACGTAGTGAGAGAGACGCTTGCGATAGTCCTCAAAGGAGGCCGCAAAGTGGGGGTCGGTGGTCTTGCCGACAACAAGGAGGATGATCTTCATGATGACAAAAGTACGGAAAAAGCCATAAGGAAGAAGCAAGATGGTGGAAAAATGGCAGGAAAAACGAAAAAAACGGAAAACTCTCAACGCACAACGCTTGACTCTCAACTATTTTTCGTACCTTTGCCTGTCAAAATGTTAGAAGGACGTGGAAAAAATTGATTCTTTAGACAAGAAAATCCTGGAAATCATCTCCAACAACGCCCGCATCCCGTTCAAGGATGTGGCTGCAGAGTGCGGCATCTCGCGCGCAGCGGTGCACCAGCGCGTGCAGAAACTCATCGACATGGGCGTCATCGTCGGCAGCGGCTATCACGTGAACCCCGCCAGCCTGGGCTACAACACCTGCACCTACGTGGGCATCACCCTCGAAAAGGGCTCGATGTACAAGGCAGTGGTGCAGGAGTTGACGAAGATTCCCGAAGTGGTGGAGTGCCACTTCACCACGGGGCCCTACACCATGCTCGTCAAACTCTACGCCCGCGACAACGCACACCTCATGGAGCTGCTCAACGACAAGTTGCAGGAAATCAACGGCGTGATGTCCACCGAGACGCTCATCTCGCTGCGCCAGAACATCAAGAAGGAACTGCCCATCGGCCAGCCCCAGGCCGAGACGGCGCCGCGCATGGAGGAGGACTGGAAAAACATCGAGGACTGATGGCAGCAATCATCGGCATCACCAGCAACTTCGGCGAAAAGGGCAGCCAGTTGGCGCGCGCCTACTACGACGCCGTGCTGCGCGAGGGCGGTGTGCCCCTCATCATCCCGCCCTATCAGAACAGGGAGGCCCTCATGGCCACGCTGGAGCTCATGGACGGCCTGCTGCTGAGCGGCGGCGGCGACATCGAGCCCTCGCTTTTGGGCGAAGAGCCCGGAGCCAACCTCTCGGGCATCTGCATCGACCGCGACATCCTGGAGCTCGACCTCATCCGTGAGGCCTACAACCGTCAGGTGCCGATGATGGGCATCTGCCGCGGCATGCAGATGATAGCCATCGCTTTGGGCGGCACACTCATTCAGGATCTGCCCTCACAATATACGCCCGCAGAGGGCTTTGAGCCCCTCCTGCCCCACAGCCAGCAGGCCGCTCGCGATGTAGCCACGCACGACGTGACGCCGGAGAAAGGGAGTCTGCTCGCGGACATCATGCAGACGGCAGGCCCCGTCGGCGTCAACAGCTTCCACCATCAGGCCGTCAGAGAGGCCGGGGCGAAACTGCGCGTGGCGGCCCGCAGCACCGACGGCGTCATCGAGGCGGTGGAATCGGCCGAAATGAAGAGCATCATCGGCGTGCAGTGGCACCCCGAATGTCTGGCGGCAAGAGACGACGCAGGAGCCCAAAGGGCCCTGTTCCGTTGGTTTGTCGGTGAGGCGGGGAACTTCCGTGAGGCGAAAGCCTTCCACAGCCGCCACCTCTCGCTCGACTCCCACTGCGACACCCCGATGGTGGGCATCGAAGAGTTTGCCCGCCGCAGCAACAAGGCGCTGGTCGATGTGGTGAAGATGGAGGAGGGCCGTCTGGACGCCACGATTATGGTGGCCTATCTGCCGCAGGGTGCGCTGACGGACGAGGGCCGCGAGGAAGCCCACCGTCAGGCCGACGCCGTGCTCGACGGCATCGAGACGATGGTGAAGGCCAACAGCAGCCGCGTGGCGCTGGCTTCAACGCCCGACGAACTCTGCGCCATCAAAGCGAGCGGACGGCGCGCCATCATGCGCGGCATCGAAAACGGTTATGCCATCGGACGCGACATCAGCCTGCTCCGCCACTTCAAGGAGCGTGGCATCGTCTATATGACCCTCTGCCACAACGGCGACAACGACATCTGCGACTCGGCCCGTCTGAAGAACGCCGAAGAGCATCTGTGGGGCGGCGTGAGCCCCTTCGGCCGCGACGTCATCACGGAAATGAACCGTCTGGGCATCATGGTGGACATGAGCCACGCACATGAGCGCTCGTTCTGCGACGCGCTGGAAATCTCGGAGCGCCCCATCGTGTGCAGTCACAGCAGCGCGCGCGCCCTGTGCGAACATCCGCGCAACCTCACCGACGAACAGATGCGCGCCCTCGCCGCCAAAGACGGTGTGGCGCAGGTGACCTTCTACGACGGCTTCCTCAAAGCCGGCGGCGGTGCGACGGTGGAGGACGCCCTGGCTCATCTCGACCACATGGTGAAGGTGATGGGCATCGAGCACGTGGGCATCGGCAGCGACTTCGACGGCGACGGCGGCGTGCCCGGACTGGCCGACGCCTCGGACATGATTAACTTCACACGACGCCTGCTGCGCCGGCGCTACAGCGAGAACGACCTCAGCCTGCTTTGGGGCGAGAACTTCCTTAGAGTGATGCGCCGGGTGCAAAACGTATGAAAAAAGACACGATGAAAAGAGCGATATACCTGATGACATTGGCAGTCCTCGCCGCCGCACTCTCCTGCTGCGGCGGACACAGGCAACAGGCGGCGGAGCGCGCCGGCGACACGCTGGCAATGACGCCCTGCCCCCGCTTCGAGGCCGACAGCGCCTTAGACTGCATCAAGGCTCAATGCGCCTTTGGCCCCCGGGTGACGGGCAGCGCAGCCTCCAAGGCCTGCGGCGACTGGATAGTGGCCGAGTTCACCCGAAGGGGCTGCACGGTAGAGGAGCAACAGGGCGAAGTGACCGCCTGGAACGGCACGAAGCTCACCGCCCGCAACATCACGGCGCGCTACCGCCCCGAAGCGAAACGGCGCCTCATGCTCTGCGCCCACTGGGACAGCCGCCCCTGGGCCGACAACGATGACGACGAGACGAAGCACCGCACCCCCGTGACGGCGGCCAACGACGGCGCCAGCGGCGTGGCCGTGATGCTGGAGATAGCGCGTCTGCTTCAGGAGGACGGCAAACTCGGCTGCGGCGTGGACTTCGTCTGCTTCGACGCCGAGGATATGGGCACGCCGCAATGGGCCGACGACGACCCCGAGCGCGAAACGTCCACCTGGTGTCTGGGCAGCCAGATGTGGAGCGAACGGATGAAAGGGCAGAAGGAGAAGCCCGTCTTCGCCGTGCTTTTCGACATGGTGGGCGGCTACGGCGCCACCTTCTCCAAGGAGAGCACCAGCGTGCGCTGCGCCGGCGACGTGGTGGACAAAATCTGGCGCACGGCCGGACAGATCGGCTACGGCCATTTCTTCCCCGCTAGGGACGGCGGCAGCGTGGAGGACGACCACGTCTATGTGAACCGCGCCGGCATCCCCTGCGCGGACATCATCCCCTACCACGAATACGGCCCCTCCGTGTTCGGCCCCACATGGCATACGGCCGGCGACACACCCGAGCGCATCAGCACGCAGGTGCTGGAAGCCGTGGGGCAGACGGTGCTCCAAGTGCTCTACAACGAACAATAAGCGACAATATATAATAAGGAGAAAATGACAATCAACGAAATACAGGACGAAATCATCGAAGAATTTCAGGACTTCGACGACTGGATGGACCGCTATCAGCTGCTCATCGACCTGGGCAGCGAACAGGCGCCTCTGGACGAGCGGTACAAGACGGAACAGAACCTCATCGACGGCTGTCAGAGCCGTGTGTGGCTGCAGGCCGACCTGGTGGACGGCCGTGTGAGGTTTCAGGCAGAGAGCGACGCCCTCATCGTGAAGGGCATCGTGGCGCTGCTCATCCGCGTGCTCGACAACCAGACGCCCGCCGACATCCTCTCGGCCGACCTCTACTTCATCGAAAAAATCGGACTGCGCGAGCATCTCTCCCCCACCCGCTCCAATGGACTGCTGGCCATGCTCAAGCAGATGAAGATGTATGCACTGGCTTTTTCCGCACGATAAGTACCCCGTCTTTCTGGCGCCCATGGAGGACGTCACGGACATCGGCTTCCGTCTGCTCTGCAGGGAGATGGGGGCCGACATGGTCTATTCGGAATTCGTGTCGTCGGACGCCCTTGTGCGCAACGTCAACCGCAGCATCGAAAAGCTTGAGGTGTCGCCCGACGAGCGCCCGGTGGCCATACAGATTTACGGACGCTTCCCCGAGGCCATGCGCGATGCGGCGCAGCGGGTGGTGGAAGAGGCGCACCCCGACGTGCTCGACCTCAACTTCGGCTGCCCCGTGAAGAAGGTGGCCGGCAAGGGCGCCGGCGCCGGCATGCTGCAAAACATACCCCTGATGTTGGAAATCACACGGGCAGTGGTGGACGCCGTGCCCGACACGCCCGTGACCGTGAAGACCCGCCTGGGATGGGACGACGGACACCGCATCATCACGGATCTGGCCGAACAGCTGCAGGACTGCGGCATCAGGGGGCTCACCATACACGGACGTACCAGGGCGCAGATGTACACCGGCGAGGCCGACTGGACGCTCATCGGCACAGTGAAGCAGAATCCCCGCATGCACATCCCCGTCATCGGCAACGGCGACATCACCTCACCCGAGCGGGCCCGCGAGTGCTTCGAGCGCTACGGCGTGGACGCCGTGATGGTGGGGCGCGCCACCTTCGGACGCCCCTGGATCTTCAAAGAAATCAAGGACTATCTGCGCGACGGACACTACACGCCCCTCACGCCGGACGAGCAGATGGACATCCTCAAGCGGCAGATTGCCACCAGCGTGGCGCATCTGGACGAGCGGCGCGGCATCCTCCACGTGAGGCGCCATCTGGCGGCAACGCCCCTCTTCAAAGGTATCCCCAACTTCCGCGAGACGCGCATCCGCATGCTGCGTGCGGAGCGGGTGGACGAACTCTGCGCCATCCTGGAAGAGGTGCGTCCGCTGATTCGGCAAAACACAACAGAACCCAATAGTATAACCAGCCTATGAACAGCCCTCATCCCTTTGAAATCATGGCTCCAGTGGGATGTGAAGAATCACTTGCCGCTGCGCTCAGAGCCGGCGCCGACAGCATCTACTTCGGCATCGGGAAGCTCAACATGAGGGCTCACTCGGCCTCGACCTTCACCATCGGGGACTTGAAGCGCATTGCGGAGGAATGCCGCCGTTGCGGGGTGAAGAGCTATCTCACCGTCAACACCATCATCTACGGCGAAGACCTGGAAATGATGCGGCGCATCCTGGACGCGGCCAAGGAGGCCGCCATCTCTGCCGTCATCGCCAGCGATGTGGCCGTGATGACCTACGCCCGCAGCATCGGTCTGGAGGTGCATCTGTCCACCCAGCTCAACATCTCCAACATTGAGGCGCTCCGCTTCTACGCCCGGTTTGCCGATGTGGTGGTGCTGGCGCGCGAACTCAACATTGACCAGGTGGAGGCCATCCACCGGGGCATTGAGGAGGAGCAGATCAAGGGCCCCTCGGGCGAACTCATCCGCATCGAGATGTTCTGTCACGGCGCACTGTGCATGGCCGTGAGCGGCAAGTGCTACATGTCGCTCGATGCAATGAACCGCTCGGCCAACAGGGGCGAATGCATGCAGATATGTCGCAGGAAATACCGCGTGGAGGATGTGGAGACGGGCAACGAGATGGAAATCGACGGGCCCTACATCATGTCGCCGAAGGACCTCAAGACCATACGCTTCATCGACCGCCTTTGGCGCGCGGGTGTGCGCGTGTTTAAAATAGAGGGACGCGCGCGAGGTCCCGAATATGTGGACACCGTGGTGCGCTGCTACCGCGAAGCACTGACGGCCGTCGTGGAAGGCACACTGACGGAGGAGATGAAGGACACGTGGGACGAGCGACTCGCGCGCGTGTTCAACCGCGGATTCTGGGACGGATACTATCAGGGGCAGCGCATGGGCGAGTGGACATCGCGTCCCGGCAGCGTGGCTTCGGAGCACAAGCAGTATTGCGCCAAGGGCGTGCGCTACTACACAAAGCTCGGCGTGGCCGAATTCCGCATTGAGGCCTGTCCGCTCAACGTGGGCGACAGAATACTGGTGACGGGCCCCACAACGGGGGCGCTCTACGCCACCGTGGAGGAAATACGCTACGACCTGAAGCCCGTCCACACGGCGCTGCAGGGTCAGCACGTCTCCATCCCGCTGCCGCGTAAGATACGCCCTTCGGACAAACTGTTTGTTCTGAGAGACGACCGGGAAGAATAACAACAATACACAACAACGATGAAAAACACACTGATTGGCATGATGCTCTGCCTCTCGACGGCAATGGGAGCACAGACAATGGACGCGTTTATCGACAGCCTGATGGCCCGGATGACGCTCAGCGAGAAACTCGGACAGATGAACCAGCTTTCCGTGGGCGACGTGCAGACGGGCACGCCGCTTCGCGCAGAGACCACGCGCCTCATCCGCGAGGGCAAAGCGGGCGCAATCCTCAACATCAAGGGCGCGGAGAAGATTCTCCAGGTGCAGCGCATAGCGGTGGAGGAATCCCGTCTGGGCATCCCCCTGCTGGTGGGCATGGATGTCATTCACGGCTACGAGACCATCTTCCCCATCCCGCTCGGCATGGCCGCCACATGGGACTTGGAGGCCATTGAAGAGTCGGCACGCATCGCCGCCACGGAGGCCTCGGCCGGCGGTGTGGCCTGGACCTTCTCGCCGATGGTGGACATCGCTCTGGACGCTCGCTGGGGCCGTCAGGCCGAAGGGGCCGGCGAAGATCCCTATCTGGGCGCCCTCGTGGCCCGCGCCATGGTGCGCGGCTATCAGCAGGGACCACACCCCATCATGGCCTGCGTGAAACACTTCGCACTCTACGGAGCGGCCGAAGGCGGGCGCGACTACAACACGGTGGATATGAGCCGTCTGAGGATGTACAACCAATACTTCCCGCCCTACAAAGCCGCCGTGGAGGAGGGCGCAGGCAGCGTGATGTCGTCGTTCAACATCGTGGAGGGCGTACCCGCTACGGCCAACAGCTGGCTGCTCACCGACGTGCTGCGCCGGCAGTGGGGCTTCAACGGTTTTGTGGTGAGCGACTACGCCAGCATCAGCGAGATGAAGCGCCACGGCATCGGGCCGTCGGCGCAAAATGCCGGGCGCGCCCTCAAAGCCGGCACGGATATGGATATGTGCTCGGAGTTGTTTATCCGCCTTCCGGACAGCCTGATGCCCTATATCGACCGGGCCTGCCGCCGCGTGTTGGAGGCCAAGTGGCGGCTCGGCCTCTTTGAGAATCCCTACCGCTACGGCGACCCCGAACGCGTGAGGCGCGAGGTGTACTCCAAGAAACACCGCGAAATATGTCGCCGCATCACAGCCGAGAGCTTCGTGCTGCTCAAAAATGAAGGCGAACTGCTGCCGCTCGACAGAAAAGGGACGTTGGCGCTAATCGGGCCATTGGCCAATTCACGCAGCGATGTGGCCGGCTCGTGGGCTTTCTGCCAAGATACAGCGAAATACGAGACTCTGCGCGAGGCCTTTGAGCGCCGGCTCAAGGGCAAGGTGCGCGTGCTCTCATGCCAGGGCTGCAACGTGCTCGACAACCACCGCACACAACGCGAAGTGGCGCGCGGTCACGGCTTGATTCCCGTCCCGGTGGCGGACGATGAGAAGGCGCTTGAAGAAGCGGTGGCAATGGCGCGCGAAGCCGACGTCGTGGTGATGGCTTTGGGCGAAACAGCGTGGATGAGCGGTGAGGGTGCGGCGCGCAGCGACCTCTCGCTGCCGGCGCCACAGAAGCGGCTGCTGAAGGCGGTGTGTGACGTGGGAAAGCCCGTCGTGCTGCTCAACTTTGCCGGACGCGCCACGGAACTCTCGTGGGAAAGCGAGCATGTGACAGGCATCATGAACGTGTGGTACGGCAGCGAAGCGGGTGACGCCCTCTGCGACGTCATCTTCGGCGAGGTGTCACCCTCGGGGCGCCTCACGGTGTCGATGCCGAAAGCCACCGGCCAGGAGCCGCTCTACTACAGCATCCTGCCCACCGGACGCCCGATGGAGGACAACGAACCTGACTATCACGTGTTTTCCACCAACTACATCGACGTGACCAACGGCGCCCTCTACCCCTTCGGATACGGACTCACCTACAGCACGTTTGAATACGGACGCCCGACACTGGAAGGCAACACTCTGAGCGTGCGCCTGAGCAACACCGGACGGCGCGAGGCCACCGAAGTGGTGCAGCTCTACATTCACGACCGCGAAGCCGCCGTGTCGCGCCCCAAAAAGGAGCTGAAAGGGTTTCAGAGGATTAGCCTAAAGCCCGGCGAGAGCCGTATGGTGAAGTTCGAAATCACCGAAGACCTTTTGGGCTATTACGACAGCGAACTGCGATGGGTGGCGGACGAGGGCGAGTTTGACCTGATGGTCGGGCCCGACAGCCGGCGTTTGCAGTCAATAATGTATAATTTTGAAAATTAAATTTACAAAATACCCCCTCCCATTTGGTATTGTTCCCGAATTTTCGTATATTTGCACTTAAATTTGAGGAACTGCCATGTTAGACGCAACTTTACGTATGATTTTTTTACACCGATGGGCCGGACGCAAGTTTTTTGCTTCGCCACAAGGGGTTAATGATGCGTTGCGGGTGCATCGCAGCTATACTGACTACGGAAAATTCTACGACCTGAATTGGAGTATTCGCGACGAGCGTCCGATTGAACATCCCCTCAGACCTTTCTTTTTTGAAGAACGCCTCTCACCCGCCAATTTGGAACATGAGGTGGAGCGCATAGAACGCGACACCATCCAACCCAAGATTGAGGAGATGCTCTCGAAGATGTAAGCGGGCTCTTACGTTGTCTTTTTGCAATAAAAAAGTGTCGTTTTGTATCATTTAGTTACAAAAAATCACATTTATTGGCTCTGTGACGACAAAAAGTTGTACCTTTGCAGCGCAAATGTATAGAAAAACATTAAATCGCTGACAAAATGAATAAGATTCGTGTAGCGGTTGTCGGTTACGGCAACATTGGCAAATATGCCATTCAGGCCCTGGAGGCCAGTACGGATATGGAAATCGCCGGCGTGGTGCGCCGCACGGTGTCCAAGGTGCAGCCCGCAGAATTGGCTCCCTACAAGGTGGTGACGGACATCACGGCATTGGGTAAGGTGGATGTGGCCATTCTCGCAACGCCCACACGCTCTGTGGAAGAGCACGCCCTGAAGTGTCTCGCCCTGGGCATCAACACCGTAGATTCTTTCGACATTCACGGCCAGATTGTGGACCTGCGCCGTTCGCTCGACAAAGCCGCCAAGGCCGCAGGCGCCGTGTCCGTCATCTCCGCCGGATGGGATCCGGGCAGCGACAGCATCGTGCGCACCCTGATGGAAAGTCTGGCACCCAAAGGTTTGTCCTACACCAACTTCGGTCCCGGCCGCTCTATGGGCCACAGCGTGTGCGTGCGCTCCAAGGCCGGCGTGAAGGACGCTCTCTCAATGACGATTCCCGTGGGCGAAGGCATTCATCGCCGTATGGTGTATGTGGAGCTGGAGGAAGGCGCTTCGCTGGAAGAAGTGACGAAAGCCGTCAAAGCCGACCCCTATTTCGCCAACGATGAGACCCATGTGTTCCAGGTGGAGAGCGTCGATGCCCTGAATGATGTGGGCCACGGTGTGAACCTCGTGCGCAAGGGCGTGAGCGGCAAGACGCACAATCAGCTCTTCGAGTTCAACATGAAAATCAACAACCCCGCCCTGACCTCACAGGTGCTCGTCAACGCCGCACGCGCTTCGATGCGCCAGCAGCCCGGCGCCTACACGATGATTGAGATTCCCGTGATTGACTATCTCCCCGGCAATCGCGAGGACATCATCCGTCACCTGGTATAATAATATAAGGAGAGGTAAACAAAAAAAACCTCGGGTCAAAGACTCGAGGTTTTTTCGTAGAAGCGGTAAGGGTCTCCGGGGAGGGAGGGCTGGAGTAGAGACCCCTACCAAAAAAGCGCTTCAGGATGGGCTTGAACCAACGACCCCATGATTAACAGTGTCATGTGCTCTAACCAACTGAGCTACTGAAGCAGGTCAAAAAGTCAATTTTGAACGTTTTTCTCTCAAACGCGGTGCAAAGATAGGGCATTTTTCCGAAATAAACAGTATCTTTGCGTAAAAATTTTGCAGGAAATGCACAAAAAAGTAATTTTTTCAAGCCAAAAAGCCCATATTTTACTCATCAGCCTGCTCCTGTGGCTGTTTTCCGCACCGTCTTCCGCACAAAACAAGAGCACCCACAACGCCTCCGTCTCCAAGAACCTGGAGCTCTTCGACGAAATCTACCGAATGCTTGATCTGTTTTATGTGGACACACTCTCGGCCGACACCGTGATGCAGTGGGCCATTGAGGGCATGCTCCGGCGTGTGGACCCTTTCACGGAATATTATCCGGAAGAGAGCGATGACCTGCGCCAGATGGCCACGGGCAAGTATGCCGGCATCGGCGCCGTGATTCGCTACCTCAAGAGCGAAGACCGCACCGTCATTGCCGAGCCCTATTTCGACACGCCCTCGTCGCGTGCAGGCCTGAAAGCCGGTGATGTCATCATCTCCATCGACGGCAAAGACACCAAGGGCATGTCCACACAGAAAGTGTCGCAGATGCTGCGCGGCGAAGCCGGCACGACCTTCACACTCGTTTTCCGCACGGCGGGCGACTCCCTGCGTGAAACGACGGTGACGCGAGAGACCATTCAGCTGCCCTCCATCCCCTACTACGGCATGTTGGAGGACGGTGTAGGCTACATCTTCCTCTCCTCATTCACAGAGGGTTGCGCCACAGAGATGCGTATGGCCTTGTTGGAGATGAAGAGCAGGGGCATGAAGCGACTGCTGCTCGACCTGAGAAACAATCCCGGAGGCTCACTCAGCGAAGCGGTGGATGTGGTGAACCTCTTCGTGAACAAGGGTGAAAAGGTGGTGTACACACAGGGCAAACTCTCTGCCGCCAACCACGAATACCTCACCACCACCGACCCGGTGGACACAGAGCTGCCCATCGTGGTGATGGTCAACAGCGGTACGGCCTCGTCGGCGGAAATCGTGTCGGGCAGTCTGCAGGACCTCGACCGGGCCGTCGTGATGGGGCGCCGCACCTACGGCAAGGGTTTGGTGCAGATGGTCAGAGAGCTCAGCAGCGGCGGCGCGGTGAAGATTACCACCTCGCGCTATTACATCCCCTCCGGACGCTGTATTCAGGCTCATGACTACAAGCACGACGGCACGGAAAGCATTGTGCCGGACTCGCTGAGGAAGACGTTCCACACACGCGGCGGACGTCCCGTGAAAGACGGCGGCGGCATCACGCCGGACACGCTGACGGCCCGCGATTCCCTGACAACGGGCTATTGGATGGTACAGGCCTCGGACGCACTCTTCAACTGGTGCACACGCTATGTGCGCACCCACCCCGCTCCCGCCGATGCGGATGCTCTGACACTGACCGACGATGACTGGGGCGACTTCGTACAGTATGTCACGGCGAACGACACCACCGTCAAAGCCGACACCCTGCAGAAGTATTGCGACCAACTGCACTTCGACCTCAAGGGAGAGCTGGTCACCCGTTATTTCTGGAACCAGGGGTCGGTGCGCTACGCCGCACTGCATGATCCCGTGACGGTATCGGCCCGTGCACTTCTGAAAGATGACGCCCGCATGCAGGCGATACTGCATAAAGTCGCCCCTGCGGAACAACGTAAAAAGAACAAAAAGAAATGAGACACAATCTGAGAAAGGCCAACCAGCGTTTCATGTTCGGCATCATGGCGATGGCCGTGCTGGTTTTGCTCGTAGCAGGCCTGTTTTTGTATTTATGCCTGCAAAAGTGAAACTTTTTGGGCAAAAAATCGCGATAAGAAAAAAAAATATCGTACATTTGCACCCGTAAACGCGTAAGTGAGAAGCTCCAAGGTGGGTTTCTCGCTTTGTTTTATAGAGATTATGATA